>JAICSR010000111.1 GCA_025936795.1 Ktedonobacterales bacterium
AGGTGTAAGGTAAACGCCGGATGCGCGCTATCGGCGTTCGTGCGACAATAGGGAAAATAGGGAAGAGCGCCGTGCGCCCTGTGCGCGCCGACGCCCCCAGTCGGGGCCATCACAAACAGGAGGAGTCCATGCGGCTCACGTCACTTGACCAGATCACGCAGCAGTATCGCCATATCTACCTGCAACCGCACTTCGACGACGCCGCGCTCGCGTGTGGCGGCGCCATTCGCCAGCAGACGCGCTTTGGGCAGCGCACACTCGTCATCACCGTTTTCGGCGGCCTGCCGCCAGAAAGCCTGCAGCCGAGCGCGTTCGCCCGCCAGAACAGCCAGATCATGTCGCTGCCGGAGTCGCCCACCGCTGCGGTCAAGGCGCGTCGCGCCGAGGATGAGGCCGCCATCACGCTGCTGGGCGCCGATGTGCTCTGGCTCGACTATCTCGACGCGATCTATCGCGGGACGCCGGCCTATTATCAGTCCAATGAGGAGCTGTTTGGCTCCGTCAATCAGGGCGACCTGGCGCTCGACGAGGAACTGGGCGCGCTCTTCCTCAACATCGCCGAACGCGCCCCGCTGGCGGCGTTCTACGCGCCACTGGGCATCGGCCACCATGTGGACCACCAGTTGGTCTGCTCGGCAGCGGATCGCCTGGCGCAGCGCAAGATCAATGTGAAGTTTTACGAGGACTTCCCCTATGTCTCGCGCCCCGGCGCGCTGGAGGCTCGCCAGAGCGAACTCGGCATGCCGATGGAGTACGAACTGACGGAGATCTCCGGCCAGATTCGCGACAAAGAGGAGGCCATTGCCCTCTACAAGAGCCAGGTGCCGCAGCTCTTCAGCACAGAAGACAACATGCGTCAGGCGCTGCGGACCTATAGTAGCTCACTGCGCAAGGCGTACCCTGGCATCGTTATCGAGCGCTACTGGCGGTGGTAGCTCGTCGGTAGGAAACCCGCGCGGGTCTCGCGCGGGTCGCGGGTGATGAGCCGCGCGCTACGCTGGAACGTGAGATACTTCCAGAGCCACTGCATCAGCACCAGCACGCGGTTGCGGAAGCCGATCAGATAGGCGATGTGGACGCCCGCCCAGACGGCCCACGCGGGGAATCCGCTCAGTTGCAGCGGTCCAATCTCGCCGATAGCGTAGGTGCGGCCCACCGTCGCCAGATAGCCCCGGTCGAAGTAGCGGAACGGCGCGAGTGGCGCGGCGGGGTCGTGCTTGCGGGCGCGCTCGAGAATCGCCCTGGCGGCATAGTGGCCTTGCTGAATGGCGACCGACGCGACCCCTGGCAGCGGTTGGCCGTCGCGGTCGAGCGCGCTGGCGGTGTCGCCCAGCACGTAGATCTCCGGGTGGCCCTCCACCGTCAGATCTGGCCCGACGGTGACTCGCCCAGCCTTGGCGGGCGCCACGCCGAGCCACTGCGCGGCAGGTGACGCCTGGACCCCTGCCGCCCAGATGACCGTCTGCGCGCGGATATGCTTGTCGCCGACGACCACACCATCAGCATCGACCTGCTTCACGGCGGCATTCAGCCATACCTCGACTCCCAGCCGCCGTAGCGCCCCCCAGGCCTTCTTGCTCAGCCCCTTCGGGAACATCGGCAGCAGGCGCGGGCCAGCCTCCACCAGCAGCACGCGCGCTTTCGCCGTGTCTATCGCCCGGAAGTCGCGGCGGATGCCCTTGCGCGCCAGATCGGCGATGGCGCCCGCCATCTCTACGCCCGTTGGCCCGCCGCCGACGATCACAAAGGTCATCAGCTCCTCGATGCGCTCGCGGTCAGACTCCAGCTCAGCCGTCTCGAAGGCCAGCAATATCTCGCGGCGAATCGCCGTGGCGTCGCTGATGGACTTGAGGCCCGGCGCGCGTTCGGCCCACTCGTTGTGGCCGAAATAGCTCTCGTGTGCGCCTGTGGCGATGATGAGATAGTCGTAGGGGATGCGATGTTCGTCGCCGTCGCCCAGGTCTGTGGCGATCACCTCGCGCCGCTCCACATCCACGTCGGTCACGTTCGCCAGCACTGTGCGCGTGTTGCGCTGGCCACGCAGCACGCCGCGAATCGGCGCGCTGATGTCCGCTGGCGAGAGTTCAGCCGTCGCCACCTGATAGAGCAAGGGCTGGAACAGGAAGTGGTTGCTGCGATCAATCACCGTCACATCGACCGGCGCATGACGGAACTTGCGCGCCGCATTCAGGCCGCCAAATCCTCCGCCGATGATGACGACACGTGGCCGACCTGTAGCTGGCGCCGCCTGCGTCTGCTGGGTGTCACTGCGTTCAATCGTCGTATCCATGCTCTTCTGCTCCTCCACGCGCGAGAAACAGCCGCGCGCGATGTCTCCTACGTGAAGCATAGGCCCGTTTGCGCACGGTGACAACCGCTCCCGCCCCGGCGGCTTGCCCCGGCTCAGGGTGAACGCGCAGGCGAACGTCCAGAGGAGCGGTTGCGCGCCATCCCTGGCTGTGACGGCTGCTGTTTGCAGGCGCGGGTTCGGTGCAGCTTGTGCAGGCGCCCCTGGCGCTGACGTAACCGCCGCTCGCTCCCAGCGATCGTCTGGCGCGCCTGGGGGCTGGCGACGCGCATGACGTGGTGGAATAGCTCGATCCATTGCGGGAAGGCAATCGCGGAGGGCGTGGCATCGGGCGAGATGGCGCATATTCGCAGCGCCTGCTGGCGCTGACGATGCGAGAGGACGCCGCGCAAGATGAGATCAATGGTTGGCTGGCGGGTGACGAATCCATAGACGACGAAATCGCGGTACAGCTGGCGTTCGCTAGCCGTAATCAGCGGTGGCCCGCGCTTCTGCAGACGCAGCATCACCACCTCCACGTTGGGGGCGGGCGTGAAGTCGCTGCGCCGGAAGTGATAGAGCACATCCACCGCGAACCACGGCTTGAGCAACGCGGCGTAGAGATATTCGCGCCGCGTCCCGCAGAACTTCTCGGCGGCCTCGCACTGCATGATCAGGTAGGCGTCTTGTGGCGGGCAGGCGGCGTCAGTGAGCTTGGTAACGATCTCATGCGTGTAGGCGAAGGGGATGCTGGCAAAGACCTTGTAGGGCTGCTCTGGCAGCGCGCACGCCAGAAAATCGCCCGTGTGAATCGCGACGTGCGGCTGCGCAGCGTAGCGGCGGCGCAAACGCTCGGCCAGCGCGCCATCCAGCTCGATGGCGACGACGCGCCGCGCCTGCCGCGCTAGCGCATCCGTGATGGCGCCAGCGCCTGGCCCAATCTCATAGACCACATCCTCATGGCTGATGCTGGAGAGGGCGAGCAAGCGCTCAACCAGGCGTGGATCGCGCAGGAAGTTTTGGGAATAGCGTAGCGGGGTATGCGACAGCGTATGCGACATGGAGGCGCCCTTTCAAGACGAGGGTGGCAGACACAAAAAAGCCGCATCGCCTGCTGGCGAATACGGCCTTCAGCGGAGCCTGATCTTGAAAGGTCTGCACTGGAGACGCTCTTGCGGTCACACGATGACGGCGTGACGTGCGAGCGTCTTCAATGGTGTTTCAGCG
This sequence comes from Ktedonobacterales bacterium, assembly GCA_025936795.1. Lineage (GTDB taxonomy): Bacteria > Chloroflexota > Ktedonobacteria > Ktedonobacterales > JADMIN01 > JAKAIY01. The sequence continues at coordinate 3,515 of JAICSR010000111.1, forward strand.
GCTCCGCCTAACGGCGCCGCATGCGACCTATCACGGGAGCTACCTCATTGAGGATTGTGAAGAGTTGGAAGTTTTGCATGAGGTGAGTATACAGCCTCGCGGCGCAGATGTCCAGGCAAGCGCTCATCCCTAGCCGCTCTCCCAGCGGGCGAGGAGAGTGGGAGGAGTTCCTCGCTCAGCGCGAACGGTGCGGGGTCGCGTCAGGCGCGGCGTACAGGCCGATGGGCGTCTGGCGCCAGGCGTGCGGATATGCTGGCGGCACGATAGCGCGAGCGGGAGGATAGCATGCGACGGGTGTTGACACGGCGTGGCGGCGTGGCCACTGGCGCTCCGGCGCATCGCACGGAGCGGCGCGCGGAACGCCGAGGAGTGGGCCACGCCGATGCTGGCGGGCGCACGGCGTTGCGCGCGAGCAGCCGCTACCTCGCGGGCGAGGATGTCGCCGACCGCTCTGCGCTTACCCGCGTTGCGGGCGTGCCGCCTGCGCCGACCGAGCAGCCAGCGGCAGCGCATGGCGTGGGCGGAGCTACACCCGCTGTCGGGATGACCTCGCCCACGGTGGAATATCTGCATACGCTGCGGCGTCTGCGGCGCGCCGACTGGCCACTGATACTCGCGGTCTTCGGCCTCTGCGTCATCGGCCTGCTGATGGTTTTCAGCGTGAGCCAGGCGCTCGTTCCGGCTGACCCATGGAATCTGCTGCGCCATCAGGCGCTTGCGGCGGCGCTGGGTGTGTTGGCGCTGATCGTGGCTGCGCGCTGCGACTATCATCGCTGGCAGCGGCTGGCGGCGCCCGGCCTGATCATCGCGCTGGCGCTGATGGCGCTGACCTTGTTCGTCGGGCAGGATGCGAATGGTGGACGCCGCTGGTTGGGCGGAGACATCAGCTTCCAGCCGAGCGAACCGGCGAAACTAGCGCTGATTCTGGTCCTCGCCTACTGGTTTGCGCGCATCGGGCCAGACATCCGCAGTGTGCGTCGGGGGCTGCTGCCCTTCGTCGGCGCGACCGGCGCATTGGCGGCGCTGACGCTGGCGCAGCGCGACATGGGAACCACAGTGGTCATGCTCGCGCTCGCCTGCGCGATGTATTTCACCGCTGGCGCACGTCCCGCGCATCTGCTGGCGCTGCTGGGCGTGGGAGCGCTCTGCCTGGGCGCGCTGGCCATCGCCGTCAGCTACCGGCGCGTACGCCTCTCGGCCTTCCTCGATCCACTGCCGCCGGGGTGCCGCGACCCAGGTTCCTATCAGGTCTGTCAGGGCCTGCTCTCGCTTGGCTCTGGCGGCGTGTGGGGCGCAGGCCTGGGCGCCAGCGTGCAGAAGGCCGGCTACTTGCCATTCCCGCAGTCAGATTCGATCTACGCCGTGCTGGGCGGCGAACTGGGTCTGCTGGGCTGCGCGCTGACAATTGGCCTGTTGATCGTCGTGATCTGGCGTGGCTATCGGGTGGGGCGGCGCGCGCCAGATGCGTTCGGTGCGCTGCTGGCCTGTGGGATCGCCACCTGGCTTGCCACGCAGGCGGCCATCAACATTGGCGGCGTCGTGGCCGCGATTCCCTTCACGGGCGTGCCGCTGCCCTTCATCAGCTATGGCGGCGCGGCGCTGGTGAGCGTGCTAGCGGCGGTTGGCGTGCTGCTCAACATCCACACGCAGGGTGCGCCCCTGCGCAGCGCTGGCCTGCCGCAGCGACTTGCGCGCGTTCCACAGGCGATCAGGATGGAAACGCCGGTAGAGTAGCGCCGCCCCCTCCCCAACCCCTCCCCCGCTGCGGCGGGAGCGGGACTTTCCGGCTCCCTTCTCCTGCGAGGAAAGGGGCCGGGGGTGAGGTCTGGCAGGCGCCCCATGCGTGGAACTGTGACGAACTGAGACGCCAGCGACCACTGACAGGCATGCCACTTGCTAGAGTTGGGCGTACATGGACATCGAGCGGACCACCAGCGGTCGCTCGCATACGCGGAGAGGAGCAACCAGTACAATGAACCGCATCTTGCTAGGCGCTGCCATTGGCGCGGCCCTTGTCTACTTCCTGGATGCCGAGCGCGGCGAAGTCCGTCGTACTCGCGCCTCTGACTGGGCCAGCCAGTACATCAACTCTGACACGATGGATCAGGCGCGCCAGGCCGGGCAGGCGACCATTCAGCAGGCGCGCTCGCTCACCAACCAGGTTGGCGCTCAGGTGAACCAGCTTCGCACGGGGCGCAAAACCACAACCACGACCGGCGTCACTTCGGCGAATGACTCGACACGGGCGTCAACCGCCGCCAAGATCTAGACAAAAATCTAGACCTGCATCTCACTCGTTAGCCTGTCCCCTTCCGGGGTCAGTCGCGCCGTCGCCGCACTTCAGCGCAGCGGATGCGACTGGCCCCGGAATCGTATATCCTCCCCAGTGTCACTTTGATGTCACACGCGATGGATCATCCAACTGGGCGCGTCGCTGGCCGGAAATGACTCCTTGGACGCCTCTGTCACCGTATCCAGCCCATTATCATCGTCGTACACGGCGCCCGCCTGCTCGTGGGCCTGTTCACGCTCTGTATCATCTGTATCACTGGTGGGCTGCGCCTCGCGCCCATCACGCTCATCGTCCTCTCGGCGACCACGCGGCTCGTCGCTGTCATTGGTAGCCATTCGCGTCCTCTTTTCCTTCACCAGTTCCAGGCCTGAGCGCCAGACGCGCCACAGGATGTAGCCTCTGCTCCGCGCCTGGCATGCCGGGTTCGTCTCGGTTCGTCTCGGTTCGTCTCGATGTGTGGCGAAGATGCGCTTGCGCTTCGGCTACTGATAGCGTATCATCCCAGCCGGAGGTACTGCAGAACATGGCATCAATCGCGTAGCAACCGTGGCTCCGCGCGTCTCACGCGCTGGAAAGCCCGTTGTCCTGAGCGCCTCATCATCACCGAGGGCGCTGGGTATGCGCTGCGCCATGTCTGCTTTCCGGCTGTGTGATTGCTCCTGCTCCGACGCCCCTCCCAGGCCACACACCTCGGCGAAAGCCCCACGGTTCCCCAGCGTGCGCCCCGCATCCCCGCCCCACCGCCGATGACCGCGCTCATCCTGCTAGCATTGTCGTTGAGCGTGAACTGATTCTATTCTCTGCGAGGTGAGCGAGCGGATGTCGTTGACTTCAGTTGCGCTGATGGCGCGCAACATCAGCAAATCTTATGGGCGGCACATGGTCTTGCGCGAGGTGACGCTTTCGTTGAGTCGGGGCGAGCGCGTGGGCATGGTGGGCGCCAATGGCGCGGGCAAATCCACGCTACTACGTATCCTGGCCGGTGTCGAGGCGGCGGACGCAGGCGAGGTCATGCCTGGCCCATCAGTCGAGATAGGCTATCTGGCGCAGACGCCGCCGATCATCGCCGGGCAGAGTGTGGATGACGCGCTCTACCAGTCCGTCGGGCAGCTTCGGGCGATGGAGGCGCGTATGCGTGCGCTGGAGGCGGCGATGGCCCAGCCCGAGAATCCTGCCCTCGATGCGCAGCTCGAAGAGTATGGCCAGCTGGTCACGCGCTTTCAGGAGCGTGGCGGCTATGACCTCGATCACCGCATCGCGGCGACCCTGGCTGGGCTGGGGCTGGCGACGCTGCCACGCGAGCGGCTGATGGTGCGGCTCTCCAGTGGCGAGCGGGCGCGCGTGGGGCTGGCCGCGCTGCTGCTGCGTCAGCCCGATGCGCTGCTGCTCGATGAGCCGACCAGCCATCTCGATAGCGCTGCGCTGGCCTGGCTGGAGGGCTATCTCAGCGCCTACACGGGCGCAGCGCTGATCGTCTCGCACGACCGCCAACTACTCAACAGCGCCGTCACACGCATTCTGGAGGTGGATGAGCGCGAGCGCACGCTGACCTCCTACCCTGGCGCGTATGACGCCTACATTCAGACCAAAGCAGCGGCGCGCCTGCGCTGGGAGGAGGAGTACGCCCGCCAGCAGGAGGAGATTGCCGCGCTGCGTGTCCGCGTGCGCGAGGCTGCACAGTCCACCACGCATCCCAAGCCCGTCACGCAGACACGCTATGCCAAGATGGCCTACGACGCGCATGGCGCCGCCGCACAGCGTGGCGCCTCGCGCAACATCCGCAACGCGGAGGAGCGTCTGCGCCGCATCGAAGATGACCCCATCGCCAAGCCGCCGAGGCTGCTGCGCTTCCATCAGCGCTTCCGCTCGGAGGAGATTCGCACAGAGCTGATTCTGCGCGCGGAGGGTGTCTCGAAGCGGTTGGGTGGGCGCGACCTGGCGCGCGAGATTGACCTGATCGTGACGCCTGCGACGCGCTTCACGCTAGTGGGGCCAAATGGCGCGGGCAAGACGACACTGCTGCGGCTGCTGCTCGGCCTGATCCCGCCCGACAGCGGCATCGTGCGAGTGGCGCCGAGTGCGCGCATTGGCTATCTCGCGCAGGAGCCAGTGGCCCTCGATCCTACGCGCACGGTGCTGGAGGCCTATCGCGAGGGATTTGAGGGGCCAGACGCTGGCTTCATCGCCGGACTGATTGGTTATGGGCTGTTTCAACTCGACGACGCCGAGAAGCTGGTCGGCGCGCTCAGCCCTGGCCAGCGCCGCAAGCTGGAGATCGCGCGGCTGCTGGCCGAGCGTCCCACGGTGCTTGCGCTCGACGAGCCAACCAACTACGTCAGTCTCGATATTCTTGATGCGTTCGAGGCGGCGGTGACGGACTTCCCCGGCCCAGTTCTCGCCGTCTCGCACGACCGCTACTTCATCCGCCGCTTCGGCGCCGACACGCTGGAATTGCGCGACGGGCGCCTGATCCGCCGCCCAGCGGAGCAGTATCTGGCGCTGGAGGCAGGCGGCGCCATCGGTCAGCCGTAGCGCGAGCAGGCGCAGCGTGACGCCGATATATGGGCGCCAGGGGGTGAGGCGTGGCAGCGTTTCTGCGGCCTCAGGCTGGTCTCAGCGCCGCCACAGGGGCCGCTCATGCGCTGCTGCGATACTCTGGGTGTCGGGTGGCGCGTATCGCCACCGCAGAGTCGCCGAAAGGTATGACATGAGCATGAAGGATAGCATGCGTCGTTCAGTTGCAGCGCGAGACGAGCGGCGGTACGTGCACGGGGGCGAGGAGCAGCGTTTCCACATGCGCCATGAGCGGCTGCGACTGATGGAGCGGCGTCGCAGAGACGCGCTCCGGGCTGGCGCCGACCAGGAATATGACGACCTGGGAGACGACTTCGGAGAGGAGCTTGACGATGAATGAGATACTGCTACGACGGTTGGCCGAGCTGGAGCCAGTGGATGCGCCCGTGCTCAGCATCTATCTGGACATGCGCCCCCACGCGATTGGTGGGCGTCCGGCGCTACGCGACGGCGTGTTGATGCTCAACGACCGACTGCGCGAGATCGAGAAGACCTTCGGTCCGCGTGGCCCCGATCTGGATTCGTTCCGCGCCGACGCCGCCCGCATCGAGACCTACCTGCGCGACCACTATCCCGTATCGGCGCATGGTGTGGCGATATTCGCCTGCGCAGCCACAGGTCTGTTTGAGGTGGTCGAGGCCGGGGTTCCGTTTGAGCATCAGGTCTCCGTCGGCGCGACGCCCGATCTCTTCCAGCTCGCGCGGCTGATTGATGATCAGGAAACAGCCGTCGTAGGGATCGTGGATACGAACACCGTGCGCCTGTTTGTGATGCGTAGCGGGTTCCTGGAGGAGCATGAGGGACTGGACGAGGGCGGCCCGCATTTTCACAAGACTCGGCTGGGCGGCCTGAATGTGGCGCGCTACCAGCGCCACATCGAGAAGCATCGGACGGACTTCGCGCGCGAGGCGGCGGCGGAGATCGAGCTGCTGGTAGAGCGTGAAGGCGCGAGCAGGGTGGTCCTCGCGGGCAATCAGGTGGCGCTGCCGCTGTTGCACGATGCGCTCTCGCCACGCGTGCTGAACATTGTGCAGGAGATTGCTGGTGGCCTGGACCTGCGCGCCACACGCGACGTGGCGCTGGACGAGATCGCGCCAATCCTCGCGCAGGCGGAGGCTGAGAGTGGGCGCTCACTTGCAGACCAGATTGTGGACGCGGTACGCGCGGACGCGCTCGGCGTGGCTGGACTGGGGCAGACGCGCACGGCGCTCGAACACGGGCAAGTGGATGTTCTGGCGCTGACGAGTAGCGCGCCCATCGACGCCGACACCCGCAACGAGCTTGTGCGGCTCGCCGTCACCACCGGCGCCGACGTAGAGGTGATCGAGGATCACGGCGCGCTAGAGTGGCTCGGTGGCGTCGGCGCATTGCTGCGCTATCGCCATGAGTATCCCGTCTTTGAGAACGACACGAGCGACGTTTCCCAGGCGCCAGAGCAAGCGTGACGCCGCCAATGCGCGACTGATCCGCCGCCCAGCGGCGATGCGCTGGGCGGCAGACGGTGTGGGTCAGTCGTAGCGCGACCAGGCGCCGTCGGCATAGTGCAGCAGGACATTTTTGAGGTATCCAGAGCCACTATAGCCACCGGAGCCATCGGGTGTGAGGAATTCGACATCGTGGGAAGCAAGCGTCCAGACCTCGCCGCTGGAGACGGGTGTCCACGCCGACATCGCATGGAGGTCTTTGTAGGGCCACGGCAGCGCTTGCCACTGGCCGCCTGACTCGCTCCAGACGCTTGATAAAGCCTCGGTCGTTAGGCCAGCCTGCGGGCCATTGGGAAAGTAAAAACTGGTACGCTCGGCCCAGCCCTCGCCATCACCGAGCGCATAGCTCATCATGCCAGCCCCGGCGCTCGGTGGGATGGCCTGCGGCGCCACCTGCCAACTCACGCCGTCATAGTGCGCAACGACGGGCAGCGTTGTCGTGGCGTCCGTCGACCTCACGTTTGGGATAGACCCGCTGGCCCAGATGTCGGTGGGCGAGATGGCATGCAGCGTTGTCAGCTCGGCTCCCGCTGGCTGTTTCACGACGCTCCACTGACCAGCATGATAGTGGGCGAAGCGGTAGGTGTCGGCGCTATCCGTGGCGGTCGAGACGCCGCCGACGATCCAGAGGTCGTTTGGCCCAACTGGCGCGACGGTGTAGATGATGGGCAGCGGGCTGGTGACAGTCGCCCAGTTTCCATTGTCAGGATGCAGCAGCAGCATCGGGCTGACCAGCCCCTGGCTCGTCTTCTGTTTCTGTGTGAAGGCGGTGATCCAGACATCGCCTGGCGCACCCGCCCGCCCCTGGGCGAAGAAGCTCTGCGCCACGGCCAGGGCGCTCGGCAGACCACTTGGCAGTGGCGCCTCTTTCCACGCGCCATTGTTGTAGTGCAGC
>JAICSR010000147.1 GCA_025936795.1 Ktedonobacterales bacterium
GTAGGCCGTTCACTATGTCAGCGAGCGCCGAGACGCGCGTGTCGTCTCGGCGCTCGCTGACATAGTGAACGGCCTACGCCTCGGCGGATGTAACCTCGGCGGGCGCCGGAGTGGCCTCCGCAGCCTCGGCGGCTGGGGTGGCCTCAGTGGCGGGCGCGCTGGCCTCGGCGGCAGGCGTCTCTGGCGCGGGCGCTTCCGGCTCAGCGCCTGGCTCAGCGCCGAACTCCTCCAGCGCAATCGGCGCGACGTTGGCGCGCTGGCCGCTCGGGCCGCCCTCGGCGCGCTCGCGCTGCGACTCGTACTGACGACGGCCATCGAGCGCGGCGTCGGCGATCTTGGAGCAGAGCAGGCGCACTGCGCGAATCGCGTCGTCATTCGACGGGATGGGGTAATCCATCTCGTCGGGGTCACAGTTGGTATCAGCCAGCGCGATCACCGGAATCTCCAGGCGGCGCGCCTCCAGGACGGCGGTATGCTCTTTGCGGGTGTCCACGACGAAGATCGCGCCCGGCAGTCGGCGCATATTACGGATGCCGCCAAGCGTGCTGTTGAGGCGCTCAAGCTCGTCCGTCAGGTGCTGAGCTTCCTTCTTGGGCAGCCGATCAAACTCGCCGTTGTCGCGGCGCGCTTCCAGGTCTTTCATGTAGCGGATGCGCAACTGAATGGTCTGGAAGTTGGTCAGCATGCCACCGAGCCAGCGATGGTTCACGAAGAACTGGCCGCTGCGCTCCGCCTCGTCGCGGATGGACTCTTGCGCCTGCTTCTTGGTGCCGACGAAGAGAATATACTCGCCGTTGGCCGTCAAGCTGGAAATGAACTTGGTCGCCTCGTTGAGGCGCTGCACCGTCTGTTGCAGGTCGAGAATGTGGATGCCATTGTGCGCCCGGAAGATGAATGGGCGCATTTTGGGGTTCCAACGCCGGGTCTGGTGTCCGAAGTGGACGCCTGCCTCGAGCAGCTGTTTCATGGTTGCTGCGTTTGCCATAGAGTCTGGATGTCCTCCCTTGAAGTGATGATCCTCCGCCTCCATCCGCTCGCCCGGTGAGCGCGTCTCCGCGCCAGGGACCGGTCGATCAGGAAGCGTGTGTACTTGGCGATGCGTCCCACCCGCACACTCTGCACAGCGGGCGCATACTTCTTGATTTTACCACATCGCCAATGGCCGCGCAACCGCGATGCGCGCCACGTATGTGCTACAACGAGCGCGCCGCCCACCCGGTCGCGCGGCTGTGCTGGGCGAGGTCGCTAGGCGCTCGCGCGGGGCAGCGCGACCGAGAAGACGCTGCCGTGGCCAAGCTTGCTCTCGACCCAGATACTGCCGCCGTGGCGTGTGACGATGTCTTTGCTGATGTGCAGACCCAGGCCCAACCCTACACCGGAGCCGCTCTGCACCTGCATTCCCGGCACACGGTAGAAGCGGTCGAAGATTTGCTCGACCGCCTCAGGTGGCACCCCTGGCCCGTGATCATGCACCGAGACGATGCACTCGCGCTCGGTCGCCCGCGTCCGCACGACGACCTGCGTGGTCGCAGGCGAGTATTTGAGCGCGTTGGAGAGCAGGTTGGAGATGACCTGGTAGATGCGCTCGCTGTCGGCATAGATGAGCAGGCTGCCTTGCTCTGGCGGCGTGAACTGAATGGCGCGTTGACTCAGCACCGCTTGTTCGCCGACCGCTTCGACACAGATCTCGCCAAGGTCGGTTAGCTCCTCGTGCAGCGCCAGCTTGCCCTCCTGAATCAGCGTGACATCGAGCAGATCGCGGATCAGACGCTCCATCCGCGTGATGGCGACCTGCATGCGCTGGGCTTGCTCCAGTTCGCGCAGCTCACCGCTCGCCTGCATCTTGCGCGCCAGCAGTTGGGCGAGAATCTTGAGGCTGGTCAGCGGTGTCTTCAGCTCATGCGAGGCGATGCCAAGGAACTCATCTTTCTGGCGCTCCAGCTCATAGATGGCGGTGATGTCGGTGACGACGCCGATGGCCCCCGCGATCTGGCGTCGCTCGTTGAGCCAGGGGGAGCAACGGGTCAGCGCCTGAATATCCTTGCCAGTGCTGCGGACGTGGATAATGATTCGTTGCTCGACGGCTCGCCCCTGCGTGCGCGCAAGATGCAGCGGGTCGCGGTCCAGCGGGATTGGCTCGCCTTCAGACGTGCGCAGTTCGAAGGGCGCATTGGCGCCCGTATATCCACGCTCCAGCGCGTCCGGCGGCAGGCCCAGCAGATGCGCGCCATAGGGATTGATGCGCAGGAACGCGCCATTGGCGTTGGTGACGAAGATGCCGACGTCAGTGGCATTGAAGATGGTGTCAAGCTGCGTAGCGGTCGCGCTGCCGCTGGCGAGCGCTTGCTGTGTTTCGATGTAGAGCCGGGCGTTGTCAATCGCGATGGCGGCGCGCTCGGCCAACCCTTGAATCAGCGCCAGATCACCATCCGCGAACTCCCTGCCCGGACGAATCGCGAGAAACAGCGCGCCTACCGCATGCTGCCGCACGACCAGCGGCGCACAGACGCAGAGACAGCCCGGCGCCTCTGCCCCCGCTGCATCGCCATCCGCAGGCGCCACAGACGCCGCAGGATAGCGCTCGAAGACAGGGGTGAGGGACTGGATGCACCGCCCGATGGCGCTGCTTGTGTCGTCAGGGTTGACCTCGACGGAGGCATCCAAACGTTCGACCAGCCGCTGGAGCGCCACGCCGTTGGGATCAGTGGCGAGCGCGCCGCGCGCAGGGGCCTGCGAGGCGACTTTACGCAGCAGCCCATCATCTTCCAGCAGATAGACGGCGCAAACATCGGCCAACGCGGGCGTCGCAATGGCGGCCAGGCGTTGGGTGGTGTCATGGTAGTTGAGCGTCGCATTGAGCGCGCCGCTGGCGTCATTGAGGAACCGCAGCCGCTTGTGGGCGTGCGCCGCCTCATCGCTGGCATGGGCGCGCTCGATGGCGAGCGCAGCGCGTTCGCCCACCAGCTCGACCAGCCGCGCATCCTCCGGCGTGAAGCGGTGCGGCTCGCTGGCGCCAAGGTAGAGCACGCCAATGACGCGCTCCTCGACCAACAGCGGAATCATCACCAGCGACTGCACGTTCATGCTGGCGCGTAGCTCTGGCGAGAAATCGTCTGAGTGCGGCGCCGTCGGGCTGATCTCAGACAGAAAGAGTGGGCGCCGTGCGCGCATCACTTCGCCAAAGATGCCTTGCCCCAGTGGCACGCGGATCGAATCGGCGCTCTCTGCCCCGGCGCCGCTGGCGGCGCGCGCAATCACCATATCGCCTTCGTCGTTGACGAGGAAAATAGCGGCATTCTCCAGGTCCATCTCATGGCGCAGGGCATCGAGCAGCGCGCTGAGCAGATCGTCGAGCGGAAGCTGGGCAAGCGCTATATCACCCACCACCTCCAGGACGCGCATGCGGCGCTCGCTGTCGTATGTCTCACGCCTCTCGAGCGGCTGGAGCGCGGCTGGCTCCGCGACGGTGAGCATAGCGCCCAGCGTGTGGCCATCGTGTGTGATGCTGCGCAGCGCACACCGCACAGGGATGCTCACTCCACTAGCGGCGCGCAGTTCACATGCGTCCAACTCCACGTTGGCATGGAGCGCCAGCGCGTCGCCTAGCCCGGAGACGTCGCGCGCTGCGCCATCGCGCATCACCTGCGTGGAGCAGCAGAGGACTTCGTGGATGCTCTTGCCGAGCAGGTCTGGCTCCGCGCAGCCCAGCAGGCGCTGCGCGCTCGGATTGACCAGCCGGATGCGCCCAGCCAGGTCCACGGCGCACAGCGCCTCTGCGAGTGCCTGCGCAGTGGGACGCAGCATCTCGAGGTAGTCGCGCAGCGCCAACGAGCCATCCCGCTGCCTGCGTTCGAGCGCCGCACGCCAGCGTCTGCGTCCGTATAAAGACTTCAAGGCATCTGCGGACGACTTCATTGCAGGTCTACCATTCCGGGCCAGCAAGCCCTGCTATCGCCAGAAAGATGTGATAGTCAGAATCCTGAGCCGCGCGCCTGTCTCACATGCGCTGCTGGCGCGCCCGGCGCACCTGGCACGGCGACGCGGGTATAGCCCGCGACCGATTCGCCGCGCTCCAGCGCCTGCAACGCGCTCAGCGCCTCGGTGGCGAAGCGCATCTCAGGCAGGCGCATGTTGCGAGCGAGCGGCGCCAGCCGATGGGCCTCGCGCCAGGCAAGCTGATACGCTGGCAGACTCACTGCTCCCGCCTCTAGCGCGGACTCCAGATCGGCGGCGTCAATCACCGCGAGAGCGCCGTGCGCACTCATGACAAGGTCCAGATAGAGATCGTCGTGCCAGGGGACACCCGTATGGTCTACCCCGTGACCAGCGCATACGTCAATGTACCACTGTGCGACGAAATTTTCAGGGTTGAACGCTGCCGTAACGGTATAGGTCTGGCTCGCGGCGTCGTCGGAATAGAGCTGGAGCCAGCAAAATCCGTCATCCGCAATCAGCGTCAGCTCGCCTGCGACGGGCTTGTACAGGCGCTCGCGCACATGTAGCATGCTGTAGAGTGCGACGATCCCACTGAAGGTTGGCCGCTCGACCCGCGCCACCGCAAACATACGCTCTGTAATGCGCTCCCAGCCTGGTCGGTCGCCGTATTTGCGCTTCATGGCTCGCTCGCTTCTGGCATGGTGAAGGCTCCTCCGGCGGCGCGGCGCAAGCGGTCTCGCAGCGCCAGGCCCAGCCCTTCGCGCGCAAACGTGTGCGCCAGTAGCAGATCGCAGCCGCGTGCGTCGAGTGCGCGCAGCGCGGCATAGAGGCGGCGTGTCTGCTCGGCAGGCGCGTCGCCAGGTCCCAGCCGCTCCACGACGACACCCAGCGCCGTGAGCGTCGCCGCCTCCTCGTCGGGGACGAGCGCGCCTACCCGCAGACCGTCCGCGATGCAACGCCTGGCGCCTGCCAGCACGGCGGCGCGACCTGCGGCGTCAGTAGCGTCGTAGACGATCAGTCGCGTGCGCGGCGCATAGTGGCGCTGCATCTGGCCGGGTGAGTGCGCCACATCGGCGCTCATCGCCTCGCCATCGTCGCCTGCCGCCTGAGTGTCTTCCGCGCGCTCCAGCGGTCCCTGCGCGTCGGGAATCACCTCACGCAGCCGCTCCAGCGTGACGCCGCCGGGGCGCAGCAACCGCGCGGGCGCGCGGGTGAGATCGAGGACGCTGCTCTCCACACCCACTGCGCAGGGACCACCATCCAGTACGGCGGCGATGCGGCCATCGAGGTCGGCCAGCACATGCGCGGCGGTGGTGGGACTGGTGCGCATGAAGCGATTGGCGCTTGGCGCGGCGAGTGGCGCCCCGGCGGCGCGAATCAGCGCCTGCGCGATGGGATGCGCGGGCAGACGCACCCCAACCGTCGCGCCGCCCGCAGTGACGATCGGCGGGATGCGCGCCGCGAGTGGCAGCACAAGCGTCAGCGGGCCAGGCCAGAAGCGCTGCGCCAACTCCCAGGCGACAGATGGAATGTCGCGCGCGACCTCAGCCATCGCTTCAGCCTCGGCGATGTGGACGATCAGCGGATCGTTGAGCGGGCGCCCCTTCGCGCTGAAGATGCCCGCGACCGCTGCGGCGTTGGTGGCGTCGGCGCCCAGCCCATAGACCGTCTCGGTGGGGAATGCCACCAGCCGCCCCGCGCGCAGCAGCGCCGCTGCCTCGGCGACCCGCGCGGCGATCTGCTCGGCTGAGACGCGCTCGCCGCTGACGACGAGCCGCAGTGTGCGCTGGCTCTCGCTCACGTCTCGATAGCTCCTGAATAGCTCCTGCTGATGCGCGTAGCGTCTCCCATGAGTCCATGAGACCCAGCAAGGATGTGTCTTCGTGTTGGCTCGCTCGTTACAATCAGTGTCGCACATCCGAGGCGCCTTCTTGCTGATGCGCAGGCTGGTGAAGCGCTCACCCACCCCACCGAGATGGTACAGGGGCGTTGCCGTGCGCCGCCGGGCGGGTGTATAGTAGTGCGCGATTGCTGAAGAAATCCGTGGAGAACGACGCCCTAAACGCGCAAACGAGCGGCGCTCGTGGGGCGCGTTGGCGAGGGGGAGATCGTTGACCAGACAACTCCGCCTGGCGTATGGCATCTTGACTGATGTCGGACGCAAGCGTGAACGCAACCAGGATAATGTCACCGGCCTGATGCCAGAGGATGCCGCCGTCCTGGAAGAACGGGGCGCGCTCTTCGTGGTCTGCGATGGCATGGGAGGCCATGCCGCTGGCGAGGTGGCTGCGGAACTGGGCGTGCGCACGATTCGCGAGGTCTATTTCGCATCGCAGGGACAGGATGTGATTACCTCGATCGCGCAGGCGGTCAAAGCGGCGAATGACGCGATCTATACCCTGGCGCGCAACCATACGGAATACAGCGGCATGGGAACGACCTGCGTCACGGTCGTCATCGCTGGCGGTCGCGCCTACATCGTCAACATCGGCGATAGTCGCGCCTACATCATCCGCGATGGGCAGATGCGTCAGGTCACGCAGGACCACTCCTGGGTCGCAGAACAGGTGAAAATCGGGCTGCTGACTGAAGAGCAGGCGCGTGTCCACGCGCACCGCAACGTCATCACGCGCAGCCTGGGCACCCAGCCCAACATCACCGCCGACCTCTTTGTCGAGACACTGCGCGAGGGCGACCGTGTGCTGCTGTGCAGCGACGGCCTGCACGGCTACGTCGAGGAGGAGGCCATCGCGCAGGAGGTGGCGACGCAGTCCTCGGCGGAGGTCGCCGCGCGTGACCTGATTGACATGGCCAACGCCAACGGTGGCCCCGACAATATCTCGGCGATTGTGATTGATGTGCTGGAAGCGCCAGAGGTTACTGGCCCGATTCCGCTGCCGCCCAACGCCGATGAGCCAATCGAAGAGGGAACCACGCAGCCACTGCCCGTACCGACAGGTATGGCTCCAGCAGCCAGCGCGGCGGCGGCCAGCGCAGCGGCGGCTAGCGAGGCAGCGGCGACTGGCGTAGCGGCGGCCAAGCTGACCGACGGCGCAGCCAGTGGGGCGGCGACGCCGTCGAAGCCGACTGCGAAACGCGGAGGCGCGGGACTCCTCGCCTTGCGGTTGCTCGAAATCGCGGCGCTGCTGCTCGTGCTCTTCACCGGGTGGTATGTGGGATTCGGCCCACTCGCGACACAACGCGCGACCAATCAGCAAGCGCAGAACAACCTCGCGACCGCACGCCACATCATTCAGCAGGCGGATACGCAGACGCCAACGACGGCGCTCAAGTCGCTGGCCCACGCGCGGACACTGGCGCTCACCGATGTCAATAACCCCGCGCTCGATCCCACGGTCAAGGCGCAGGCGCAGACGTTCCTCGACCAGGAACTTGCGCCCGCCGTGCAGCAGGCGCTCCAGCGCTACAACATTGCGGCGCAGATCACCCCGGCGCCCGTCAAGACGGCGATCTCCTACACCATCAACTGCGTGACGCCGACGCAGTCCACGCCAACGCCGATCACAGCGGTGTCGGGCCTGGTTCCCGTCCAGGCGGCGACTGGCAAGCCTGCGCTGGTCAGCGGACAGCAGGTTGTGTTCTTCCTCAGCGGTGGCGCGCTCTACGAGGCGCTGATCCCCGTGGACGCCACAAATACGGCGGTCGCGGGAACGACACTATGCGCGCCAGTGACGATCAAGGGCGTAGGCGCGTATATCTCTATCGCTGGCAGCGGCGACACGGTGTATGCTCTGGCGCAGCAAGCGGCAGGTGGCTACAGCGTGGCGACGGTGATACCCACCGGGCTGACCAGTGGCGCGCCAACGACCAAGACCACGACGCTCTTCACCGTCCCGGTGACACAGGAGACGCCGACGCATCTTGCGGTGGCGGGTAAATCGCTCTATGTCAGCTATGCGGGTGGCGCGACGACGCCATTTGGCGTCTGGCTCTTCAACGGGCAGCCGAAAACCCCAGGTGGCCCGGAAAGCTCCGCGCAGACCATCACGCTGCCAGCGGCGGCGGCGAGTCTGCTGGCGGCCAACAACTCGCTGTATATGCTGCTGGCGGATGGCACGCTTGGCCAGCTCGATGTGGCGCATCTCTACACCACGCTGGCGGTGATCGCCACGACGCCAGCCACCACGACGGACCCGACAACCTATACTGCTGCGACGCCTGTGCCAACGCCCAGCAGCCCCACCGCGACCCCCACTGTGGCGGCGACTGATACTGCTGCGCCTGCCGCGACGGGCAGTGCGACCGCGACGCCACCCCCGACCGCGACGCCGACGGTGGGCGTCATCTTCAGCCCCGGCGCGACGCTGGTGGCTGACCCGCTGGCGCCCACCAATCTGCTGCTCAGCGATCCGGCCAACAGCCGCATCATTCGGCTGGTCGCCAGCGCAAGCGGGCCGGGTGTTGGCGTGGTCGAGCAGTACGTCTATAGCGCGCCCATCACCGACGTAGGCGACATCGGACTGACAGGCACAGGCTCCACGCTGAACGCCTACCTCTGGAGCGATTCACACCTCGTGACGATGACGCTGCCAGAGCCTCCGCTCGGCAGCTAGCGCTCGGCCACAGCAGCGCCGACCAGCGACCAACCCTCCCGTCTCACTCTGGGGCTGTCGGTGGAAACCGCGCCTCAAGGACGGCCTGCGGGCCGCCGCGAAACCCGCCGACGCGGGTTCAGGGCCGCGTCCCAGTCCGCGCAGGCGGACTTTGCGGCCCGCAGGCCGTCCAGGCGCGGTTTCAACCGCCAGCCTGCCAGTCTTTGCCGCAGTGGCTGACGGATGGCGCGGCGTGTCGTACACTACACTGCGGGCCTCTTCCACCTCGATTGGGTCTACTCGCGCGCTGGCGAAACGCTGCGCGGCGACGCGATGAAGCTGTATGCGTATGTGTGAGACTGCAAGGAGACGGGACTCGTGGCATCACGACGGTCCACCAAGACGACGAATGGCGCGTCGGCTGACGCGATGAA
>JAICSR010000054.1 GCA_025936795.1 Ktedonobacterales bacterium
AAGACGATCTGCTTCGGCGCGATGTCGCGCTGCCCGTTGGCGCCTATGGTGGGCGCGTGGGGCGGCTCGCTGAAACCGATGTGATGGGCGTCCTCACGGGCGTGAAGGGGCTGGTCGCCTCACAGGGCATTGCCTCAGGCGACGACTACGACCGCGTCGCCCAGATCGCCAAGACCGACCTGAACCGCTTCCAGTGTACGCTGCCGTTCTACATCGCCTATGGTCAGCGCCCCAGCTAGCCGCCACCTCACCCCCGGCCCCTCTCCCACGAGGAGAGGGGAGCAGGCTCCGTTTCTCCGCTAGCGGCCGGGGGAGAGGTCAGTCGCCGATTTGCGGGCTGGCCGCTCCGCCGTCGAGCGCGGGCGGGATGGGAGCCTCGGCTGGCGCAGTTTCGGCTGCGGCGGACGCATCCTCGCCATAGATGCGGCGCTCGCGTTCCCGCTGGATGCGCTCGATCTGGTTGACCCAGCCGAAGAAGACCAGGCTCATGATGATTACATCAATCAGGTTGCCCGGCACCGCCAGGATGCCGCCGCCAAGCTGCTGGTCGGCAATGACCGAGAGGCCAAACAGGCGCGGCGCGAGCGCGTAGGTGGTGTAGAAGGGGCCAATCGCGAAGATGGTGAAGATGCCGAAGACATCCAGTGGAAGGCTCTCCGCCGCGAGATAGACGATCTGCAGCGGGCTTGAGAGGCGGCCATGCGCATCCGCTGGGGTGAGCAGCGGCCACCACGTCAGCACACCCGCGACGAGAAACGTGAGCAATTGCAGGTCGTGCAGGCCCGTAGTGTGCAGCGCCGCCTCATAGATTGGGCCAGCGTGCCAGACGAGAATCAGCAAGTTGAAGAGTGCGATTGCGATGACGGTAAAGAGCGGGTCGCGCCCGGCCTCGCGCAGTCGGCGGGTCGGCAGCAGTTTGCGACCGAGCGTATCGGGCAGGCCAATCATCAGCATCGGCGCGACGGCAGTGATGATGATGAAGAGCTGTGTCGTGTGCGCCGCAAATAGGTAGTAGCGGCCCAGCGTATCGAGCGGCGAGATGACGCTGAGCGCGAGGATCGCCCAGCCAGCGACAAACGTGATGATGTGCTTGCGAGCGACGGGTTCCTCAGGTTGGTAGCGTGTGCGCAGTGGGCCAATTGCGACGAGATACGCCGCAAGCAGCGCCAGCAAAAAGAGGATGGCCGCAGGATCAAATGCCCAGGTGTAAGGCGATGGTGGCTGTTGCATGTTACCTTCCGGCGTGAGCGAGCGCGAGCGCTGGGAAGATGTCCCAGCGCTATTATAGCGCCTCGGCAACAGAGCGCAGCGATTGGCGTTGCTGGCTGGCGGGTAAACCCGCGCCTGTGGGCGCCCTGCGGGTCGCCGCGAAGCCTGCCTCCGCAGGCTGGGAACCGCGCAGACGGCCTTTGCGGCCCGTGGGGCCACGTAGACGCGGGTTTACCCGCCTGTGTGGTATCTGGAGCGTTCTGCATCCAGTGTGCTAAGCTAGTGGAGAGAGCGCTTCAGGGCGCATTACTGTGCGCGCCAACGCTGGCCCGATAGTTCGGGAAGGAAGTTGCAAGCCATGCCCTCCGACAATCAGCCGCAGCCAACGTCGCGTCCGCGCACGCGCGCTGAGGTCGAGGCGGCGCTGAGCGGCATCGGTCCGCGCCGCCAGGCGTTCAACCACCGCGTGAGTGGGATTGTGGAGGGCGCGCTGTCGGGGATTCAGCGCCACTGGTTGGCGCTGCTGAATGGTGTGTTGCTGGTCTTCATTGGCCTTGCGTTCCTGGCGCCGATTGGCTATGCGCTGGGATTCACTGGCCCCAGCGCTGAAGTCTTCACCATCTACCGCTACTTCTGCGGCCAGACGCCCTCGCACACCTTCTACGTCGCAGGCTACCAGATGTGCCTCTGCTCGCGCTGCCTCGCCATTTACTCCTCGCTGCTGATCTGCGGGCTGCTGCTGGCGATGTTCCGCCACTCACCTAATCGGCGCTTCATCCGCCCGATCAGCTGGAAGTGGTGGGTGTTGGGGATGCTGCCGATGGCGCTTGACGGCGGAACGCAGCTCTTTGGCTTTCACGAGAGCAACCTCTCTTTGCGCCTGCTGACCGGAGCGCTCTTTGGCGTGATGACGGCCTGGTATATCCTGCCGCAGATCGAGGATTCCTCGCCCGCCGAGCCGCATCCGTCCGCATCCGGCGACATGGGCGGCGGTTCGCTCGCCTGACGCGCTGCCCTCCATCGAGCGTTGGCACGCTGGCTCAGGCGTGTTTGCCGACCGTCCAAAGCGTAAGGGTCGCGGCGGCGCGATCGGTGGCGAGCAGTGTCGAACCGTCAGGCGTCCAGGTCAGGCGCAGGTTGGCGGCGTCGCGGCAGCCGGGATCGCCGGGCTTCAACCGCAGGGCGGCGCTGCCAATCAGGGCGCCTGATGCGGTGTCGCGTAGTTCCATGACTTGTCCCTGCCGCGCAAAACAGGTCACGCTTGCCAGCGCGGTTCCACTGGGATTCCACGCGACCTCCGCCCAGCCATACGCGCCCACCGCTTCCTGCACATGCGCCAGCGCCACATCGCGCGCGGGCGTCGCGGGCAGGCTGGCTGGTTCGATGATGGCTGGGCCGCCCGTGCCAGAGGGCGCGCTGACGGTCGCCAGCGCCTGCGTTGGCGTTGGCAGGCTCACGCCCTCCGTGATGATACCTGCCTGCGCGCTGTCTGCTGACCACGAGGCGAAGGTGGTCACGAAGGCGCTGCGCTCACCGCCGATGCCTGCGGATCCAGGGCCGATGACCACTCCCGGCTGCCAGATGGTGAACGGCGCCGAGCCATCTGGCTCCCCGACGGGGTAGCGCGCCCCGGCGTTGGCGGGCAATTCATCGAGTGAGCCGCGCACACTTTGCGTCGGGAAGGGTAGCCCATTGGCTCCCCAGGCGAAGACGATGCCCGGCGCGGTCGTGTAGCCGATCGTTTCGGGATCAGAGCCGCTCATGAGATGCCAGATGGGGAGCGCCGACGTGGCGCCGGTCAGCGCGCCAAAGTAGCCAGAGTCGCCACGAATGATCTGTGTGGCGCCTGTCTGCGGATTGATGAGCAGCAGGCCAGAGTCGAGCATGTCATTTGGTGATGTGGGGTTTGCCGTGTTGAAGACGGTGTAGACCATCGCAAACCAGACGGAGTCTGGCGACCAGCCCAACGCGCGCAGGTGGACGTATCCGGCGGCGCCATGCGTCAGTCCGGCCGTATCGTCGGGGGTGGTGACGCCGAGCAGCGGCTCGATGGGCGAGACCTGAATGAGATCGGCGGAGTGGCTATCGTAGATGGCGAGGCCGTGTCCGCAACGTGGCAGGCCGGCGACGAGCTGATGACAGGGGGAGAATGCGCCAATGAGGGCGATGCGCGAGCCATCGGGCGAGAATGCCGCGTCCTGAGGCTGGACGAGTCCAGCAGTGGTGATGGTGGAGATGGTCTGAGACGTGGAGAGCGCGTCGCGCGCGGACGCGCCGAAGATGCCGAAGGTCAGCCGCTGCGTCGCCGCCAGCGCGCCGATCACGGCCAGGACAATCAGCGCGACCGAGACGACCGAGAGCCAGAGCGGGCCTTGACCAGGTGGTGGTCTATCGGCGCGGTCCATGCTCGACTCCTCAGTGGAATAGCGTCGCGCGCCAGCGCTCAGCGCGCCAACCTGCGCGGCTCTATAAGACTCGGCACGATGGGATGTCATGGGATGATATTAGAAGATACGTCGCATCTGGGCTGTTGCTTACACTGCATCTCGCGTATGTGCGTCAATTGTACATGAGAGCGCCCGCTTCGTACATCCCCTGTGAAGGGATTGTGCGGAGCGGGCTTCGCTGTGGGCGCTGCTAGGCCGTGAGCATGGAGAAGACGCCAGCGCCGTGACGCTGCACGGCGGGTACGAGACCGCCCTCCGCCTGGAGCGCCCGCACCATCGGCGTCACTCCCTCCGCCTGGAAGGTCTGGCCGGACGCCAGATCGCGGACCTGTCCTGTGCTGAGATCAACTTCGAGTTCAGCGCCCTCAGCGGCAAGGTCGTAGAACGCCGGGTCGTGGATGGTCAGGAAGGGCAGCGCCTCGTTGACCAGATTGCGCTTGTGGATGAAGGCGTAGCTCTTCGCGATGATGACCTGGATGCCTGCGCCCTGCAAGGCCCAGACGGCCATCTCGCGCGAACTACCACTACCCCAGCCCTCGTCGGCGACGATGATCGTCGCGCCCTGCCGCGCACGCTCGCGGAACTCTGGCCGGACGTAGTAGAACGCCTTCTCGCCGAGCGCCTCGGTCGAGGTCAGATGGCAGAACTCGCCAGGGATGATGGCGTCGGTGTCTACTGAGTCGCCAAACCGCTGCACGGCGCCGCGCACGACTGCCCCCGCGCCTGCCGCTTGCTCGCCTGCCGCCGCATGCTGGGCGATGGTCATTTCAGGGGTAGCCGTGGTGATTTCCGGGACGCTGCGTGTGTTGGTGCGCTGGAGGATGGTCGCCAGGCGGTCGCGGTCCACCCGCGCCAGCAGGGCGCGTGGGTCGGCGAGGCGCATATCGAGCGCGCTGGCGGCGACGGTGGCTGCGCTGGCCAGCCATGCCAGCGAGCCTTCGCCCATCCGATTCTCGAAGTTGCGGTTCTGCGAGCTGAGCCACGTCTCGCCCTTGCCCGCTTTGCGGCTGGCGACGCCCAGGCACATCGAGCAGCCCGGTGGGTCCACCACGAAGCCCGCGCGCTCGTAGATCGCCCAGAGGCCATGCTGGCCAAGCTGCTCCTGAATCAGCAGGTCGCCCGGCACGACGATGCGCCGCCCACTCTCCATCGGAGTCGGCGTCGCGCCATCGGCCATCGCCGCTTCGAGGACCAGCGCGCCGAGCGCCAGCTCCTCTTCGGTGGTGGTGCAGGCGCCGATGAATGCGCCATCGAGTGGCTGCCCAACCAATTCGGTGACATCCAGTACATTGTCGGGCGAGAAGGGCTTGGCGACCTGTGGCGCCAGTGTCGCGAGGTCAATCGGATAATGCGCGAGATAGGGCGCGTCGTCGTCGGCGCGGAAGTAGAGCGCGGTGTCGTTGTAGCCCCGGCGGCGCTGCGCCAGCCAGGCCGCGACGATCTCATCCGCCTCGAAGATGCCGTTTAGCCCGCCAAACTCCGCCGTCATGTTGCAGATCGTGAAGCGCATATCGGTGCTGAAACGATGCGCCGCCGCGCCGCGGAACTCGACGGAGCGCTCCATTGCGACGGTGTTGCGCCCCAGCGCGCCAAGCGTGCGCAGGATCACATCCTTGCCACCGATGCCGAAGGGTAGGTCACCCTCGTAGTCAACGGCGATGGCTTCGGGAACCTCCAGCCAGGTCTCGCCCAGCGTCATGGCGACAGTGATATCAGCGCCGCCCAGCCCGACGGCGAACGCGCCAAGGCCGCCATGCGAACTGGTATGCGAGTCGGCGCCCAGCACCACCTCGCCCGGCTGCACGAGATTGCGATAGAACCGCGTGTGCATGATCGTCACATTCGCGTCGTAAAAGTGCTTGAGGTTGCTCTCTTTCGCGAAGGCGCGCGCGAGGTCGGCCAACTTGCGGGTGCGTGCGTCATTCGCCAGCGTGACGGGGTCAACCGTGTGGTCGAGCGCCAGATAGAAGCGCGCGGGGTCGTGCAGCTTCGGGCGACCGAGCATGCTGTAGGTGCGGTCCATGCCGTTCCAGGCAAGCTCGCTGGCAATCGTCCAGTCAACGCGCACGCGCAGAATGTCGCCGGTCTCGACCCAGGGCCGCTCCAGGTTGACGGCATGGTGCGCGAGAATCTTCTGTGTCAGGGTCATGGGGTGCTGGGTCTGGGCCATCTGCGTTTGTACTCCTTCGTACTGCGCGCCGCGAGCGTCTGCGCTAGAGGTCTGATACGGCGCTGTTGATCTTCAGTATATACCCCACTGTGGATAGCTGTTATGGGCGGCGCAGCGTCACGCGGAACGTGCGAATCTCGAATGGGCGGAACTGGCACGCCCAGCCACCCACACCCGCTACGGGCGCATCATGCGAGGCGACCGACGAGGCCTGCCACAACTCGAATGCAGGACTGGCTCCTTCAGTGAGCGGACGCTCCAGCAGGTCTGTCTCGACGACGCGCGCGATGGGGAGGGCGCAGTTAATGCCAGCGATCGTCCGTCTCCCCATGGACTCGTAGAACCGCACAATCAGGTCATCGCCTTCCGCTGCGCGCTTGATCGCTTCCAGAATGACCGGCGCGCCGTCTACCTTGAAGAGCGGCTGTGGCGCGGTCGCAAACGTCGCTGCGGTTGTCGCGTCAGACGCGGGCGCCTGTGACGGGCGCATGACGCGCAGCGGGCGATTCAGCGCGTAGCCGTGCGCGATGACTGCCCCGTCGGGCCACGCGCCTTGGTGTGGCAGCAGGCTAAACGTCACCTCGTGCGCGCCCTGGTCGGCATCGGGGTCGGGCGCCGTGGGGGAGCGCAGCAGGGTGAGCCGCACGACGCCATCGTGGATGTCGTGGCCGTAGCGACCATCGTTGAGCAGCGCCACGCCGTAGTCGCTCTCTGAGAGGTCTACCCAGCGATGGGCGACCGTCTCGAAGCGCGCCTGATCCCATGAGGTATTGCGGTGGGTCGGGCGTGTGACGCTGCCATATTGAATCTCTGAGCGCGCCTGGGTCGTGCGCAGATCGAGCGGGAAGGCGACCTTCAGCAAGAGATGATGCTCATGCCAGTCTATGCGCGTAGCGAAGTCTATGCGCGGCGGGTCGCGGTAGAGCGAGATGTCCTGCTCGATGACGCTGTTGAGAAATGTGTGGTGGACGTGGACGGTTGCGCGTAGTGGGCCGCGTTCGGTGATGGTGAGCTGCGTTGTCTCAACGGGATAGGGCTTGCGCGTGTAGTCCGCGTCAATATCCCAGGCGTCGAACCTGAGCGGGCGGTCGTCGTAGGCGATGAGCTGATTGCCCGCGTGCCCTGCTTGAATCAACTCGCGCCCCAAGTCCACACGCTTGTCTATGAGCGAGGTGATCTGGCCATGGGCATCGAGCGTGCAGCGATACATGAAGTTTTCGAGAATCGCCCCGCCATCCTCAGTTGGCGTGGCGGCTGGCCGCAAAATGCCGTCTGACGGTAGACGAGACGTTGATGCAGCGACACTCTGTAACGCAAGCCAACTCCGCCCGTCGAGACCAGGGGCCTCGATCAGCGCGAGTGACTCGCCATCTGCGCTTGTGATGCGCTGCGTTGTCAGCGCGCGGCTCTTCGCTGTTGCGAGTGTCGGCAGCTCTTCTCCTGGCGCGAGCGGCAGCAGTGCGAGGGCGGTGGCGCCCGGCGTCGCGCTGGGGCTGGGATTGTAGATCAACCACGAGTCAGCCGCGTCGCTCTGCCGTGCGATGTCGCGCTCGGCCTGTGTGATAAAGCTGTCGAGCCGCTCTGCCAATGCAGTAAGGGCGACACGGGCGTCGTCGTAGACCGGGCCGATGGAGGAGCCAGGCAGGATGTCATGGAACTCGTGCAGCAGGAGGGTGCGCCAGGCGTCGTCGAGTGTGGCGCGCTCGTCGTGCGCAGCGCCACCAGCCATATACGCGTGCGCCCAGCGTGCGGCGTCGAGCGATTCGGCAAGCAGCAGACGCTCCTCGATGCGTCGGTGCAGGCGCTTGAGCCACGCCTGCGTGGTGTAGACGCCACGGTGGTACTCCAGATACATTTCGCCATCCCAGGTGGGCAGCGTGGGATCGCCCCAGACACGCTGGCGCAGGGCATGGAAGTACTCGTCAGCGCGCCCCAGCGCGATCTCTGGCAGACCTGGCAACTCCCGCAGCGCGCGATAGCTCTCGATGTGCTGGCGGGTCGGCCCAGCGCCGCCATCGCCATGCCCATAGATCAGCAGCAGATCGTGGTTGAGTGGCTTGCTGCGGTAGCGTTCCCACAGCTTGTGGACGGCTGGAACGTCGAGCCTGCCGTTGTAGGTATCGGTGTCGAAGGCAGCATTGAAGGGCAGCCAGGGCGTCGTGACGAAGTGCGCCAGCGTCTCACTGCCATCCAGCCCACGCCAGCGGAACGTGTCATATGGGATGCGATTGGTATCGCTCCAGCTCATCTTGGTCGTCATGAAGGCGCGCAGGCCCGCCCGCAGCATGATCTGGGGCAGGGCGTAACTGTAGCCAAAGCTATCGGGAAGCCAGAGCGTATCGTACTCGGCGCCGAATGTCTCGCGCAGGTAGCGCTGACCATACATGATCTGGCGTACCAGCGACTCGCCTGAGACGAGATTGGTATCGGACTCCACCCACAACGCGCCCGCCGCCTCGAAGCGCCCCTCGGCGACGCGCTCACGCGCCCGCGTAAAGACCGACGGGTAATCGCGTTCGAGCCAGGCGAAGACCTGCGGCGTGGTGTGGAGAAAGTGATACTCCGGGTAGAGGTCCATCAGCGCGGCGGCGATGCTGAAGGTGCGCGCAGTCTTCTCACGCGTGTGGCGTGTCTGCCAGAGCCAGGCGACATCGAGGTGGCCGTGGCCGATGGCGGTGATCGTGGGGCGCTCAGCCGGGGAAAACGCCGCGCGTAGCTCGGCCAGCCGCTCGCGCAGACCCGTCAGCGCGTGTGATGCGGAGGCATCGAGCAGTGCGCTGGCAGGCTGGCGCAGATCGGTCTGATTCCAGGCGATGTCGAGCGCCTGCATAAGTGGATGTAGCAGTGGCTCGTTCGCATCCAGCGCGTCTACCAGATCGCAGCCTGCCAACAGAAGATGGTAGAGCGCCTCGATATCGCGGCTGAGCAGCGCCACCTCCGCATACTCGAAGCGCTGGTCGCGCGGCAGCATGCCACTCCACGCGCGCACGTCGAAGGTGATGGCGCCGGGCTGCGCGATCTCGGCGGGCAGCAAAACATCCTGGTGATGCTGATTGATGCCCTGCAACAGGCGCCCATTGACGTAGAGCAGCCCTTCGGGCCAGCCAAAGTCCTCGCTGACGCCCAGTAGTAGGCGCAGCGCGACGGCATGGCCTCCCGCGCGCTGCGCCTCTATCCACTGCTGTGGAAGCTGCGCCGCGCCGTGAAACCAGGCGTTCTCGTCCTGCCCACCCCAATGCTCGCCCGGCGCGATAGCGCGCCAGCCCGGCGCATCGCCGTCGGGGATCGGTAGCTCTTGCGGCGCGAGCGCGGTTCCCAGCGGCAAGATGCGCAGGTCGCTGAGTGGCTGACGCTCGCGATAGATCGCTGGGGCGAGGTCTGCGAGGCCGCGCCGGATGCGGTAGGTGACTGGCTTCATAAACGCCCCTGGCCTGGTTCGATGGATCGCTATTGCGGCATGACGGAGAGCGAGACGTAGGACGGGCGCCCGCTGTCGTGCAGGATGGTCTGACGCGCCGGGCGGGTCTCGGTCGTCGTCGCGCTGGACTGGCCCGTGTTCAGGTTACGCTCCCAGCGCGGGAAGCTGCTGCTCGTCACGTCCAGGCGGATGCGATGGCCGGGTAGGAACATGACGCTCGTGGCCCACAGGTCAATCGAGATCATATACGCCTGGTTTGCGTTGAGCGGCTCAGCTGGAGCCTGGACGCCGTTGCGATACCTCATGCGCGTGACGCCATCGGTGATCGGGATGGCCCGCCCATCGGGATAGACATCTACCAGGCGGGCCACGAAATCCGTGTCGGGCGCGTCAGTGGCGACGTGCAGCGTGACCGAGACGGGGCCGGTCACCTCCAGCGGGCGCTCCAGCGGCTCTGTGGTGAAGACCAGCACATCGTCGCGCCGCTCCACCGGCGCCTGGTCAACCGGCCCAGCGCGATAGATAGCGTGCATCAGCGTGGGGCCGCCGACGGTCGGCGCGGGGTTCAGCGGATCGTAGACATAGTGGTCGGCTGGCTCTGTGTTGGGCTGTGTCTCGCTAAGCGCGCCATCGCCCGTTGCGCTATTCGCATGGCCGTCGCTGTGGAGATACCAGCGCTGCTCGGTCGCCTCCGCAGGCGGCCAGGCCTCGGCAGACTTCCAGATGTTAGCGCCCATCACGAAATATTTGACGGGTGGTTGGCGGTCGAAGAGGCTGGGCCGTTGTTTAAGGGTGTGGTCGAAGAACTGGAGTTGCAGGCTCATCAGATCTATCTGGAGGTCGAGCAGCGCGCCCGACGACGCCATGCCAAAGTAGAGATCGCCAATCAGCGGGCTGAAAACGCCATGCGTCCACGGGCCAATGACGAGATACTGGTCGGCGCGTCCGCGCTGGCGCATCTCGTTGAAGTTGCGAATGGTTCCCTTGAGGAAGATGTCGTACCATCCGCCCGTGTGCAGCATGGGCAGCGCAATATGGTCGTAATCCTGTGGGCCGTGGGGCAAGCCGTCGTAGTCGCCCGTGTCGCGCGCGCGGATGCTGTCGGCGAGCGGCTGGTTGAGGTCGAGCGCGAGCAATGGCGCGAATTGATTGAGCGGCAGCGACGGGTAGCCCTGGGTTGGCAAGCTATCGTAGGAGCTGACCATGCCATAGACGGCTTTGCCCAGCGCCTGCGGGTCGTTGGCGTAGCGGCGAAAGATTTGCCCCAGCCCCTGCTGGAGCTGCCAGCTCGCCTGCAAGCCCCACTCCAGCACGCCATTGCGCAGGATCGTCTCCTCGGCGTCGGCCCAGGTGATCGTCGGCGCTATCGCGCGCAACTCCGGGGCGGTGGCCGCCACCCACTGTGTCTGCCCGAAGTAGGAGGCGCCGTACATGCCAACCTGCCCGTTCGCGCCGGGGAGCCTGGCCGCCCAGGCCACACTATCCAGCCCGTCCTCACGCTCGTGTTTGAAGGGATACCATGCGCCGCCGGATGCGAAGGTTCCGCGCACATCCTGCACGACGACGATGTAGCCGCGTCGCGCTGCCTGCGCTGGATCGAGGGAGCTGGAGCCGAGGGGCAGGTCTTTGCCATAGGGGAGGCGCGTCAGCAGCACAGGATAGGACTGCGCGCCGCCATCATCGGGGCGGTAGACATTCGCGCGCAGGACCACGCCGTCGCGCATCGTCGCAGGGACATCATAGTCAACCTTCACGCTGACAGATGGCTGAGCATTCATGCTGTGCAGTCCTCCTCACCGGATGAAGCGCGGGCGTCAGGTTCACGGAGCCGCTGGTCTAGGGGAGCGCGGGCAGACGGAGCACGAAACAAAAAAGGAAACGACAAAGAAAGGACGGCTCGACATCGAGCCGTCCTCATGCGCAGAGCGCAGTACGCCCAGTTAGACGAGCTCCGCGAGCTTGGCGAAGAACTGGTTGATCTGACTCTGCACCATTGGCTTGGCCATGCCCTCGAATGCCGCCAGCGGTCCGCTGACCGTGCCAGCCGCATTGTAGGTCAGGGTGGAACCTGAGCCATTCGGGGCAATGTCTACGACCCCGTTGGCGCTGATGACACTGCGGTTCAGCGAGAACTTCATGTGGCTCGGCGCGCTGCTTTCGTCCACGGCGACCGTGACCGTGCGCGTGCCGCCGATCGGGCCAAGGTTCGGCAACGTGACGGTCGCCGTCACGGAGTTGTCGGCCCACTGGACATTCTGGAGGCCCGCAGCGCTCTGCAGGACCGATGGGTTATGCAGCGCATCCCAGACAGCCTGAGGACTCGCGGAGAAGTTGTGGCTACCACTCAGTTCCATTGGAGACGAATCTTCCCTTCCTGCACATTGACGAGAGACGAGCGCGTCACGTACACCTGGCATGCCGTGCGGCGGGCGCGTGCGTCAATCCTGCGTCAACCATGCTTCAATACGTTGGTGTGGCAGCATGCCTGTCACCGCGGCCATTATACGGGCAGCGCCCCATCTGCGCAAGCGTAACCAGGCTGAACGGCGCAAACACGCTGGCAAGCGCTGGCGACACTTGGCGACACTCCCATGCGCGTCGGCTCAGACTGACGGGGTCGCGCCGCCGTCAATGATGATGTCCTCACCAGTCAGGCTTGGGCAGAGGTCAGAGACGGCCAGCAGGGTCATATTGGCGATCTCGGCCATGCTGACGTGCCGTCCGGTGGGAATGCTGCGCGCCTCGCGTTGGAGCGCAGCCGCGACATCCTCGCGTTGCGCATTGGCGCGCAGCTCGATGCTGCGGCGCAGACGCTCGGTCAGCGTCCAACCAGGACTAATCGAGTTGATGCGCACATTATGGCGCGCCAGCTCGCGCGAGACGCCGCGCGTGAAGTTGACCAGTGCGGCATTGACCATGCTACCGGCGATGAAGTCGGCGGTGGGGGTGCGCGCAGCCGTGCCGACGATATTGACGATGCGCCCATCGCGCCGTTCCATCATGTGCGGCGCCACCGCGCGCACCATCCGCACGTAGCCCAGCCCCTTCACCTGCCAGGCCTCCTGCATCTCCGCGTCGGACATGCTGAAGAACGCCTCATAGGTCGTGCGCGCGGCGCTGTTGATGAGGATGTCAACGTGGCCCATACGCTCAATCGCGTCAGTCGCCACGCGCTCGACCTCGCCGAGCAAGCTGAGATCGGCGACGAGCGCGTGCAGCGCCGCTCCATCGCCAGCGCCGCGCAGCTCGCGCTGCGTCTGCTCCAGTCGCGCAGCGGTCTGGCCCACCAGCGTGACGATGACGCCCTCGTTGTGCAGCGAGCGAGCGATCTCGCGGCCAATGCCCTGACTGGCGCCTGTGACGATTGCGGTTTTGCCGCGCAGCCCATACTCCATAGGTGTGCTGGCCGCACGCGACGCCTCGCCATCGGGGGTCGCGCGGCTCTCTCCTTTCGCTCGCTCGCAAACTCACGTTTGCTTCTGTGTGGGCGTCTCGCCCGATCGGTCTGGCCGCCGATGGCCTGACTCTAGCAGTATATCGGCGCCACACGCGAGTCGCAAGCGAGCCGCTTGCGCGCAACGCCTGGCTCGTGGATTGTCAGATTGCGCAAACAGCGAACATTCGTGCTACAGACCTATTGACACGACGCCTGCCGTCCTGCTACACTGTAGAACGACAGTTCCATACCTGTCACTCGAACCTGAATTTGGCGATGTTCGCCTCATGTCCGTCTGATGGTGAACTGAGGGAACTTTCGGGGAGCGAAGCCAATGGACAGCAAATTGAGCGAGCCTCAGACGCGCATATATATGTTCATCAACGACTATATCCGGCGCGAGGGCCGACCGCCAACCAACCGCGAGATTGGCGAGGCCGTCGGCATCCACTCGACCGGCCATGTTGATCACCACCTAACGGCCCTTGAACGCAAGGGCGCCATCACGCGCGTTCGCGGCAAGAGTCGCGGCATCCGCGTGACGGAGAGCCAGAGTGGCGGGCTGCATGTGATTGGCGCTATCGCCGCCGGTTCGCCGCTCGACTACTACCCCGACACCGAACAGGAGACGCTGGACCTTGCCGAGCATGTGACGGGCCGCGCCTATGTGCTGCACGTCAAGGGCGACTCGATGATTGACGATCACATCGCGAACGGCGATTATGTGCTGATTGACCCTGACGCGCCGATCGCGAATGGCGATATCGTCGTCGCGACCCATATCAACGCGGTGACAGACGGCGGCGCCGCGACGCTCAAGCGCATCTACCGCGAGCATGGCCATGTGCGACTGCAGCCTGCCAACGCCACCATCGAGCCGATCATCATCCCCGCCGATGAGTGGGATCGTGAATGGCAGGTGCAGGGCAAGGTGATTGCAGTCTATCGCCGCTGCTAGTCTCGCTTAGCCTCGCTGCCCCCCTTAGAGTGCGTCGTCGCGTAGCCAGCCGCGCTCCTCTGCGCTCCTCGTGCGACTATTGGGCGCCTTGCTTGCCTCGCCTGCGATGCTATGCTACGCTCACGGCGGCGCCGTTTCTGCTCAATCGCGTTGGCTGGCGGAAGGCGCCGCCCGGCTTCACACCGCCTGTTCACTACATGCAGGACATAGCGTGCGACCGGCGGATCGGGGACCGCGTGAAAGGGAGTAGCAGGTGGTAATCGCGTCGCTCGAGGAGGCCCTCTTCAACCTCGTTAGCCATTGGTATATCTCGACAGGCTATCTGGGCGTCATCCTGGCGATGGCGCTGGAGAGTTGCTGTATTCCTCTTCCCAGTGAGATTGTGATGCCACTGGCCGGGTTGTTCGCGGCATCGAGCGCGGCGACAGCGACGGGCAGGCTCTCATTTGTAGGTGTGGCGCTGGCGGGCGCGGCTGGCTGCCTGCTTGGCTCGGCAGTCGCCTATGGGATTGGCGCGACGGGCGGCCTGCCGCTGCTGATGCGCTACGGCAAATATGTCCTCATCTCGCAATCGGACTTGAATCGCGCTGACCGCTGGTTCGCAAAGTACGGGTCGCCAGTGGCGTTTTTCTCGCGCCTGCTGCCGGTCGTGCGTACCTACATCTCCCTGCCAGCGGGTGTCTCACGGATGAACTTTGGCAAGTTCATGCTCTACACCTTCCTCGGCTCGCTGCCGTGGACATTTGCGTTGGCCTACCTGGGCTATACGTTTGGCCAGGCGCTTCAGCAGAAATTGGCCGAACTCAGCAATGTGTTTCACGGGCTGGATATCGTCATTATTGCGCTGTTCCTGGTCGCGGTCGGCCTCTATGTCTATCGGCATGTGAAGCATGATCGTCAGGCGCGTGCGGCAGGCGGCTCGAACTTCGCCACCTTCGACAGCTACGACGCGACGGAACAGCCGACGATGCCCTACCGCAAGTTGTAGCGCTTCGCTCTCCTGACGCTCCTCCAGCGACTCCAGCGACTCCAGCGACAGTCACTCCCAGCCACACGTTTGTAGTGGCTGGGAGTTTCATGTCAAGCTCAATCGGGCAAAATGCCGCGCGATAGGCCATGTGAGATGCGCCGCGCATGGCCCTGGCTCAACTCTGTTCCCGCCTGACGCGCTCAAGCCAGGCCCGCATGTCCGGCTCGTGCTCCTCATGGAAGTGGTCGAAGAAGGCCGCACCGGTCGGAGGCGCGCCCTCCGTGTAATTGGCGCGCAGATAC
>JAICSR010000060.1 GCA_025936795.1 Ktedonobacterales bacterium
GACGAACGCCGACTCCCAGGCGAGGGCGTCTGGCCCACGCGACAAGCGCCAGCGCGCGCCGAAGACGGGCGCAATGCTCGTGCGGCCACCAACCAATCCAGTCGAGAGCGCAGCGGACCTGGAGGCCTCAGCCTCAGCCGATCTGCCAGAGGATCGGATCGCGCGTGACGCGGCGAAGCAAATGGATGGTATCATAGCCGATGCAGGCGCCCGCCTGAACGGCAGTGGTAACGGCAGTGGCAATCGCAGCAATGGCTCAGGCAATGGCTCAGGCAATGGCTCAGGCAATGGCTCAGGCGGGGCGCCGAAGATCGCAGCGGCTGGCGCATCGGGCGGGCAGGTGAATCAGTCGCGGCCGCGTGGCGCTGGAAACGCTGGGAATCCTGGGAACTCTGGCAGCCAGCGTAGAAACCAGCAATCACGCGGGCGCAATCGTCCCAAGGGAGGCAGGTGAGCAGCGTGGAGAGCGTAGAAGCCTCCGGCAAAACGATTGAAGACGCGATTCTCCAGGCGCTCAACCGATTGGGCCGCACACGCGATGAAGTCGAGGTCGTCGTGTTGCAGGAGCCGAGCCGGGGAGCGCGGGGAATGGGCGTGCGCGAGGCGCGCGTGCGTGTCTACCCGCTGGCTGACCGGGCTGTCGCACGAGGCGGCGCGCCGGATGACGGCGCCTATCTGGCGGACGATGAGTTCGAGGACGACGAAGACGGCGTGTATGACGAGGACGAGGATGAGGATGAGGCGGAGGAAGAGTTTGGCGGCGAGGAGAACCGTCTCGCCCAGGAACTGACCACCGCCGCGCTCGCCGATGTGATGCCAGAAGACGCCACGACCGAAGAGGTGGCCATCGAGGCGCTGCGCATGATTCTCGGCCATATGGGCGTGCAGGCGGAAGTCGAGGTGCGTCCGGCGACCGACGAGGAGCCGCTGACCCTCAATGTGCAGCCGCTTGGCCCGCAGCCGGTGAGCGTGCTGATCGGGCGGCGCGGCGAGACGCTGGCCTCGCTGCAATTCGTCGTCAACATGATCGTGACGAAGCAGGCGGGACGACGCGAGCATGTGATCGTAGACGCGCAGAACTATCGCCAGCGCCGCGAGACGAATCTGCGCCAGATGGCGCAGCGCATCGCTAACCAGGTGCGTCAGTCTGGCGCGCCGATCATGCTCGAAGCGATGCCACCCAACGAGCGCCGCATCATCCACATGGCGCTGGCCGAGAGCGATGACATCGCGACGGAGAGCACGGGCGAGGGTGAGCAGCGGCGAGTGGTCGTCTCGCTGCGCAAGGGGCTGCATGTCTAGCCGAGGCGTCTGAGCGCGAGAGCAGTGGGCCACGTCGGCGGATTCGTCGGCGCGGCCCGTTTCTGTCTGGAGAACCCTCTCCCCCAGCCCCTCTCCCAGAGGGCGAGGGGAGCGAGATTTCCCCTCTCCCGCCGCAGCGGGGAGGGCCAGGGGAGGGGGCGCGCGATGAATCGAAGACGCCGCGCATGGCCGACAGGAGCCGCGCGCGAACCGATTGACGCGCTGATCGTCGGGCATCTCACGCGCGACCTGCTGCCAGATGGCGGGTGGCGGTCTGGCGGCGCGGCGCTCTATGCCGCTGTGACCGCGTCGCGCCTGGGGCTGCGCGTGGGCATCGTCACGAGCGCTCCCGCCGACCTCTGCGCCAGCGTCGCCGCTACGCTTGATGACTCGCCGATGATCGCGGTAGATGCTGAGACGGCGACGTCCTTCGAGAACGTCTACACTCCGGCGGGCCGAGTGCAATATCTGCGGGCCAGCGCAGAACCTCTCACCCTGGACGACATCCCCACCAGATGGCGACGTTGCGCAGTGGCGCTGCTGGCGCCCGTCGCAGGCGAAGTGGCGCCTGGGTTGGCGGCGGCGCTAGACGCACGGGTCATCGGCGCCGCGCCGCAGGGCTGGCTGCGCGCATGGGATGCGACTGGCCGTGTGCGTCCCCAGCCGCTCGATGGCGCGGCGCTGGATGCGCTGCGCAGCTTCTCGGCGCTGATCGTCAGCCGCGAAGACCTGACCGGCCCAGCGGCGGACGCCACCACGCAAGAGGCCGCCGACGAGACACTGCGCGCATGGGCGCGGCTGGTTCCGCTAGTCGCCGTCACGCGCGGGGCCGAGGGCGCCGACCTCTATCGCGCGGGGGCAGTTGAGCGATATCCTGGCTCCCCTGCGCGTGAAGTAGACCCGACTGGCGCTGGCGATGTCTTCGCGGCAGCCTTCCTCAGCGCGCTGGCGCGTGATGGCGACGCAGCGGCGGCGATAGCGCAGGCCAATCGCATCGCCGCGCTCTCGGTCGAAGGGGTTGGCCCTTCCGCGATCCCCACGCTCGCGCAGGTCGCCGCGCGCTATCCCTGAGCGCTCATAGGCCACGCTGCATCGCCTGTCGGTGGCTTACAGGTGGAAGCCCAGCCGACGCCAGTACGCGCCCAGCGCCTCGAGTTCCTGCTCGCTGAAGCGATCAAGAAACAGGCGATGCACACCTGCGATATAGGTCTGGTGGGCCGCTTGCAGCAAGGTGGCGCCCGCGCTGGTTAGCGTGGCGCAGGCGACGCGCCCATCCTCGGCGCTCGCTTCGCGCTTGACCAATCCGTCGCGCTCCAGGCGATCTACCATCCGGCTGACACCACTGAGCGTCAGCGGGGTGAGGGCCGCCAGCTCTGACATACGCAGGCGACACGCAGGCGCGCGCGCCAGACGCAGCAGCGCCTCGTAGGAGGATAGCCCCAACTGATGCGAGGCGCGCAGCAAGGTGTCGAGCTGGCGATAGATGGCGCGGTGCGTCTCCAGCAGGCCCAGCCACGCCATCACCTGAGGCTCTGTCAGTTCACCCCCCAGGTCAGCGAAGGATAGTGACGTGTATGTGGTCATGCCTCTACCTCGCGCTTGTCCTTAGCTCCGCAAGAAGCGTGCGGATAATACCTGTTTCAGCGGCGCATTGGCCGCTACTGGCCGCTACAGATGCGCGTCGCGCGGGCGTCCGCGCCAGTGGACACTACAAGATTACAGGATGGTGGTTTCACTCAAGCTACACGACGTGGATGCATGTGCATGCTGGAGAAGAAGGCGACACGCGCGCTGAAGAACGACACGCGCATCCTCCAGGACGATCTGATCACTGTATCGGGTGAGCGCCTGGCAGATGACAAGGCGTCGGCGCAGGCTCACCGCGCTTTCATATACACTGATATGCGTACGCCGATATGCGCACGTGGGATGAGGGTACTCGCTCGTGGCCCCGGCACGGACTGGCTTCGGGCGGCGCCACAAGCTGGCAACGACGATAGCGCCACGACCTTCATATTATGACTGCTCTAGGCAAAGAATGCTACAGTATTCTGGTGCGCCTCGTCAGGCGCGCTGGATGTCCTGTAGCACACCCTGGGGGAGCGCTTGAATACACCGATGAAGCCAATCGGAGACGAGCATATCATCCGTAGCAAGCGAGCGGCGCCCGCGACGCGGTTCAACCCGACCTGGGCGCTCGTCGCCACGATTCTGGGGTCGAGCCTCTCCTTCATTGATGGCACCGTCGTCAATGTTGCGCTGCCCAGCATCCAGCGTGAACTGGATGCGAGCGCCGCGAATGTCCAGTGGGTAATCCAGGCCTATGCGCTCTTTCTCTCGGCGCTGATCCTCGTCGGCGGCTCGCTCGGCGACCGTTTCGGGCGCAAGCGCATCTACGTGATCGGCATCGTCGTTTTTACGCTGGCCTCGATGGGCTGCGGATTCGCGCCCAACATCACCACGCTGATCGTCGCGCGCGCCGTACAGGGCGTCGGCGGAGCGCTGCTCGTGCCGGGCAGCCTGGCGATCATCAGCGCGACCTTCGATGAGAGCCGACGCGGCGCGGCGATTGGCGCGTGGTCGGGATTCACTACCATCACCACTGCGCTGGGGCCAGTGCTGGGCGGCTGGCTCGTGCAGACGCTGAGTTGGCGTTGGGTCTTCTTCATCAACGCGCCGCTGGCGGCGATCACCCTGGCAATCACCTTCTGGCGCGTGGCTGAGAGCCGCGACACCAGCGCTACTGGTCCACTCGACTGGCCCGGCGCCTCACTGGTGACGCTTGGCCTTGGCGCGCTGGTCTTCGGGCTGATCGAGGCGAGCGCGTTGGGCCTCTCCTCTCCGCTAGTCGTTGGCGCCATTGCGCTGGGGGTGGTCGGGCTGGTAGCGTTCACGCTGGTGGAGACGCGCAGCCCAGAGCCGTTGATGCCGCTGCATCTGTTCAGCTCGCGCACCTTCAGCGGCGCCAATCTGTTGACGCTGCTGCTCTATGGCGCGCTGGGCGGCGCGCTCTACTTCCTGCCGTTCAATCTCCAGCAAGCGCAGGGCTACTCGCCAGCGGAGTCGGGCGCGGCGCTGCTGCCCTTCACCATCATCATCTTCCTGCTCTCGCGCTGGTCAGGTGGCCTGATCCAGCGTATCGGCGCGAAGGTTCCGCTGGTGGTGGGCGCGGCGCTGGCGGCGGTGGGCTTCGCGCTCTTCGCCGTGCCGGGCATCGGCGGGAGCTACTGGACGACCTTCTTCCCGGCGGTGGTTATGCTCAGCCTGGGGATGGCGCTGGTGATTGCGCCGCTAACGACCGCAGTGATGAACTCGGCTCCGGTCACGCAGTCCGGCGCGGCGTCGGGCATCAACAACACCGTCTCGCGCGCAGCGGGGCTGATCGCCATTGCCGTGATGAACCTGATCTTCGTGGCGATCTTCAATCCCGCCTTCGATGCGAATCTGGCGGCGCTGCATCTTAGCCCGGCGCTGCTCCATGCGCTCGACGCCCAGCGCGGACTGCTCGCAGGCGCGCACGCTCCGGCTGGCGCGGACCCAGCGACCGCGGTGGCCGTCACACGCGGTGTCAATCTGGCGTTTCTGAGCGCCTTCCGTGTGGTGATGCTGGTCGGCGCAGCGCTGGCGCTTGGCTCATCGGTTGCGGCGGCTCTGCTGATCGAGGGGCCGGGCTTCACTGCCTTCGCGCAGCGTGTGCGACGGGCGCTACCCATTCGCACACGCGCCGCTGAACAGTCACACTAGCCGACGCGCCCTGATATCCTGATATCGGATAGACGAATAGCACAGGAGACACGCCATGGCGACGACTTGCGCGCATCTGGACCACATTCACGACGTGACACCGAGCGCAAATGGCTGCGAGGAGTGCCTGAAGATGGGAGATACCTGGGTGCAACTGCGTGAGTGCCTGGAATGCGGCCATGTCGGCTGCTGCGATTCCAGCAAAAACAAGCATGCGACGAAGCACTTTCACGCCACGCAGCACCCGATCATGCAGGCGTACCCTTCGGGCGCCTGGCGCTGGTGCTTTGTGGACGAGGTGAACGTCTGAGATTCGCCCTCTCTCCGGCGAAGGAGGGCAGGGGAAGGGCATGGGCTGAGTTTCGAGACATCCCGTGTGTTCGTGAATATCCCGACTCAGCTCGTGCATAGTTCGCCTGAGGGTTATTTATCCTGCACAGGGACGGCGCGAATTTGCTCATCCGAGATGTTCTGATCGGCGTGCTTCGCGTCGGCGTGGGCGCGACCTTTCGCAAATAACTCGTCGTCGTTCTCGGCCTCAAGCTGTTCCTGGCAAAGCGGGCATTGGGCTGTGCGCATGGTGGTTCCTTTCGCCTTGAGCATGTAACACCGGGGGATTACCTGAGGAGCGCTCTCCCCGCGACAAGTATACCCAACGCCGCCCCCTCAGTGAATGTAGCTGGCTGCCAAAGCTCGTGGAAATTTCATCCCGGTTGGACGCTCCCTCTATCACCTGCGGGCGAGGGGTTGGGAGCGAGGTTCGCGTTCGCCGATGTGTCTCCGGTCGCCTGGGTGGCCCCATCAGCGTCGTCGCCAGCGCGCGCCGTCACCTCGCGGATCGCCTGCATGCGCAGGGCGCGCAGAGCCTCGCTGAAGCGCACAGGGTAGGGATCACTGACCTGGAGCGCCTGGTAGCGGTCGGGCAGCGCGCGCAGATTCGCCTGCGCCAGCTCCCAGATCTCTGAGAGCGGTGGCAGGCTGCCAGGGATGATACGTCCCTGGCGCATCACTGGGCGCAGCACGCGCTGATAGCCAGCGGGCGCTGGCTCCGACTCCAGTTGGACGACATCTTCCTCCCACTGCGGATGCCGATAGACCGCCTTGCGCCCTGGCCAGGTCGTCTTCTCCGCCGCCAGCTTCAGCTTGGGATGCTCGCTGCCGTCCTCATCCACATACCAGACCTCCTTGTAGACACCACCCAGCGTGGCGCCGTTGACGCCGCGCGCCACATTGCCCGCTCCCACGCCCAGCGCCGTTCCCACGCCAAAGGCGTCAATCTCCGCGCCTGCCGCCAGCAGGTCCACGATCTCGAACTCGTCGAGGTCGCCACTGGCGAGGATGCGCACCGACCCCATCCCCGCCTGCGCGAGCTGCGCGCGCACGTATTGGCTGTCAGCTACGATATCGCCGCTATCGAGACGCACAGCCGCCAGCGTGTGGCCCAGTTCATCGCCGATGCGCTGGGCGACGGCGATGGCGGTGTGGATGGCGCGCCGAGGGTTGTAGGTGTCGAGCAGCAGGGTGTAGCGGTTGAAGGACTGCGCCACCGCCAGGAACGCCTCTTCCTCCGAGGGGTAGAGCTGGATCAGCGCATGCGGCACGGTGCCAGTCGCCAGCAGGCGATATTCGAAGGCCGCCGCCAGGAGCGACGTGCTCGACGCCCCGCCGATGGAGGAGGAGCGCGCCACCACCAGCGGATTCTGCGCGCGGCGGAAGGCGAACTCGGAGACGCGGCGGCTCTGCGCGGCGTGAACGATGCGCGCCGCCTTGGTCGCTATCAGCGTCGCTAGATTGATCGCCTGGAGCAGGCCCGCCTCCATCAGCACGGCCTCGCGGAAGGGCGCCGTGACCCGCAGCAGTGGCTCATTGGGGAAGGCGACGCTGCCCTCTGGCGCCGCGTGGATGTCGCCAGTGAAACGCAGCGTGGCCAGCTCATCGAG
Source organism: Ktedonobacterales bacterium (assembly GCA_025936795.1). Classification (GTDB taxonomy): domain Bacteria; phylum Chloroflexota; class Ktedonobacteria; order Ktedonobacterales; family JADMIN01; genus JAKAIY01. The sequence continues at coordinate 6,987 of JAICSR010000060.1, forward strand.
GAATGCGGCGTCGTAGTCGCGGATGCGCGCAAGGAAAGCCAGTTCGTCAGGTTCATAATGGAAGGCCTCGACGAACTCCAGCGCGGCCTCCAGACCGGCGACGAGCAGGTAGCCACCATCGAAGGGCGCCGTGCGGGCGTAGAGGTCGAAGGTGGTGGCGCCATTGCGTCCCGTCACCCAGCTGACGTAGGCGGCGTCGGGGTGATACATATCCGTGAACAGGCCAGGATGGACTCCTGGGCCACGACGCAGCGACATGCCCACAGCGTTCACTCCCCTCGCTATAGCGATTCCCATTCGATGCGAGAAATATTCGCTTCTTTCAGAAGGCGCTGAAGAAATGCCTGACTGACATCACTCTGATGAGGATTCGGAACAATGACACGGATAGTTCCCCTTACCATATACTCATGTTTCCCACCTGGCAGTGGCCCATCGAATCCCAACTGCTTGAAATACCGCATCAGGTCACGCCGCTTGATTGGGCTGACCTTCGGCATTACGCGTGCACCTTCGGAAGGATGAGCTTGTGCCCATCAACAACGGGCAGATCGTGATGCAAGGAGATGCCAAGGAGAACCCATCCCTCCAAGACATCCTGTAGCTCTCTGCGCGTTGCTTCAAGTGTCGCCTCATTGGCAATCACACCCTGGAAACCAGGGATAGATCCAAAATAGGTACCATCCTCGAATTGCTCGTAGGCTGCATGATTCATCGCAGCCTGCAAATACTCAGCAAACATCGAATGCTCCTCTCCAGTGGGACATCAGCTTTGTCTGCTATTCTACAGCGCGGGTCGTCTCATGCCTCGTCCAGCGGCGGAAACTCCTCGCGGAACGCCGCCAGCCGCAACTCGACATCAATCAAGCGGCGATGCAGCGCAGGCGGAGCAATGATATTCAAGCTCAGCACCTTGCTATTGATGTCGCGCAGCGCCTCGGCGTAGCGTCGCTCGGTCGCGGCGCGCAGCGCGTTGTACGCGCGGCGGTCGCTGGCGAAGACGTTGCGCCGCGCGCGCAACGTATCGCGGCGGAAGCGCAGCATCCGCACTGGCTCCTCGGCGCGCGCCAACTCATGGTCAATCTCGCGGCCACGTTCTAGCTCTTGCGGGGCGACATCGTTGCTCTTGAGCAGGTGATAGGCCATCGCCTTGTCACCCGCCCAGATGTTCTCATCCAGCCGCAGGGGCTTGCCCGCGCCGCTGAGATTGTCGAACTTGCCCTCCTCCTGCGCCTCCTGGATGCGCTGCTCGACAATGTCGCGTACAGCGCGACGGCGCGCCTGCTCCATCTCCCAGGCGTGTTGAGCGCCGCGCGGTCTGCGCTGGCGCTGGTCAGATGATTCGTTCTCATGAGCAGCTGGATTCTGGCTGGCAGGATCACTCATGGCATGGCTCCGCGTTGTCTCTGCTGTCTCTGCTTGGAGGCCATTTGGAGGCCGTGTTTGCGCTGGTCAGCGTCGGCGCGTCCACTCGCAGGCGCGCTCAGTCAGATAGTAGCATATCGCGGCGGGCGCTCACGCGAGGCGATGCTCCGGCGGCTTGGCGAGCCAGAAGTGGTCGCGTTCCATCGCCACGACGCCCCGCGTCAGTAGTTCGCGGCGCGACCCGTCCACGTCGCGCCGCTGCTCACGGATGATCGCGTCAAGCTCGGCCTGGGTGTAGATGCGCCCCCACTCCAGGCTGCGCGCTAGCCGCGCCAGCGCCTGCTCGGTTAGCGGCTCGGTGCGCCAGTAGCGGCCATGATCGCGCGCCACCAACCGCTCGCCGATCAGATCGCGGCGCAGATAGGCCACGTCAGGGTGGCGTCGCTTCAGAACCTCGTTGACCTCGGCCTCGCTATACTCGCGCTCCCACTCAAACTGCTCAGCCAGCCAGCGTAAGATAACCTGGCGCTGCTTGCGTCTCGCCGGAATCTCGCGTAACCGCTCGCCATCGAGGAAGGCGCGCAGGGTCTTGCGCTCCCAGGTCGCGCCCTCCACGTCGGCGGCCAACGTCGCGACCACCTCCGGCGTCGCCAGTAGCTTGGCTAGCCGTTCCAGCCCAGCCACATGCAGGCGATTCCAGCGCGTGACGCCCTCGGCGCGCGTCTCCACCAGGCCCAGCGCACGCAGTCGCGCCAGGTGGTGCGAGACGGTCGGCGCTTTCAGATCGAGCAGATCCGCCAACTCCTCGACGGTGCGCTCCTGCGTGGCCAGCGCCCCCAGAATACGCAGGCGGCTGAGGTCAGCCAGCGTCTTGAGGTAGCTCAGCAGCAGCGCCATCCGCTCCTCCGGGCTATCCGGTGAGCGCTCATCCAGGCTATCGGTCAGCGCGCTCGTCTCATCATGCTCCATTGCTATACCCCCTATCTATAGTTTCATCTAATTTGATATACATCTAAATATTAAACATGTCAATGCAGTCAGCGCGTGATGCAGGTGGCGATGCAACGAGCGAGGCGTGGGACAGGATGTGTACAGGTCCTGTTCCACGCCTCGCTGATATCGCTCAAGGGAAGCGCTATATCTGCAAGCCGTAGCGCTGGGCAAGGACGGGGACGCTGCCAAAGTCCAGGTCCAGAGCGTATTTGGCCAGCACAGCGCCCGCGCGCTGCGGATCAGGCAGGCCGCCATGCGCTTCGGCAAACACCGCCGCCATCTCCTCAAAATAGCCCTCGAAACCCGCAGGCGTGATGATCTCTGAGAGTCGTGCGGGAGTATCGCCCGCATTCCAGAAGGCATGGGGAATGCCGCGCGGCTTGCGGATCGTGGCGCCTGGCCCCGCCGTGTAGACCTCATCGCCAATCTGCACGCCGACGGTTCCCTCCGCGACATAGGTGATCTCATCCTCACGCGCATGGGTATGCAGCGGCGCGCCAAGCGCATGCGGCGGCAGGGGATGCTCGACCACCGCCAGGCGTCCGCCCGTCTCTTCTCCGCGAATCAGGTAGCGCACACCAAGCCGCATCAGATAGACGAGTTTGCCCGCGTCTGCCGGAATCACGCCCGGCGCCAGTTCCGCTGTCTGCATGTCGCCACTCCATTTCACTAAACGGTGACGTTCACCGATGTGCTAAGCTTACAGGAGAAGGGCGCCAGTGTCAATATGACAAAACACCGATGTTCACTGAATTCCTGAGAGGATCGGCGGACGATGCAGCAGAAGCGTAGTTACCAGCTCAAGCGGCGCGCCGAGCGTCAGGCTGAGACGCGCCAGCGCATCGCCGAGGCGACTGCGGAGCTGCATGCGGAGGTCGGCCCTGCCGCGACAACCATCAGCGCCATCGCCGAACGCGCGGGCGTCGAGCGCCTCACCGTCTATCGCCACTTCCCCGACGAGAGCGATCTCTTGCGCGCCTGCCAGCAACACTTTCTCGCCGCCCATCCCTACCCGGACCTGAGCGCATGGGCGAGCATCGCCGAGCCTGCCGAGCGCTTGCGTCGCGCGCTCTGCGAGTTGTATATCCACTATCGCGAGACCGAAGCCATGACCGCCAACATCCTGCGCGACGCGCCCAGCATGCCTGCGCTGGCCGCGCTCCTCACAGACATCCCCGCCTACTATCTCGCCGCCTGTGCGCTGCTGGCGGCTCCGTTCGCCGCTTCGATTGAGCGCCGTCCGCTGCTGCTCGCCGCCATCGGCCACGCGCTCGATTTCGAGACGTGGCGCTCACTCGCCCGCCGCCAGGGCCTCGCCGATGAGCAGGCGGTGGAGCTGATGGTTCAGTTCGTCGTGCGCCTGGCTACCCCCCACGAGTAGCGTCTCTGCGGCTGTGACGCTGAATGAGACGAAAGTGTGATGCTGTCTACTTTTACCCCCTGCGCCAGTCTGTTATAGTCAGTGTGCTTTGCAAGGCGGCGCTATTTCGACGCCGCTCGGCGCCGTGCGCTCATGGGGGGAATAGCATGGACGAAGCCAGCGCGAACGAAGCCAGCGCAAACGATGCCGCGCCAGAGAACGCATCCGGCGCGCTCACGACGACAGCGAAGCGGCCGGTCGTCAAGCGACGACGCACGCGCGTTGGGCGCGGCAGGTCGCGTGGCAACCGCTTGGCGACACAAGGGCTGTTGACGCTCTTTGCGCTGCTGATGATTGTGGGTGTCGCCGCCAGCCTGATCGCGAGTGGCTGGCAGTCCTTCAACCCAATCAACGGCATCGGCGTTGTCGGCGGGCTGCCCTTGCAGCCAGAGCGCTTCGGCGACACTGCTACCTTCACCCCCCCGCCGAGCACGCCAGCCGCTGGCGACACAGCGGCCATCTCCGGCCAGACGCACAAGCCGACAGCGCAGCCCACCGCGACCGACGTTCCCAGCGGCGGGGCTGGTGGTGGCGCGGGCGGCTCTGGCTCGTATCCCGCCAGCTTCACCGGCAGTTGGAGCGGCGGTGTCGGTCAGGGCTGCCCTGGCGGAGGCGCCCCCAAGCCCAAAACGAACGTGATCTACGGCGCGTCGAGTTATGGCGCGCCGCGCACGAATATGGTAGCGCTCACCTTCGATGACGGCCCGACGCCCACCACCTCGCCGCCGATCATCTCCTTCCTGGAGAAGACACATACCCCAGCGACCTTCTTCGTGATGGGTCAGTATGCGCACGCCTATCCCTGGCTGGTGCAGCGCGAGGCGGCGGATGGGTTCGCCATCGGCGTGCATACGTGGAATCATCCTGATATGCAGCTGCTCTCCGTCAGCGCGCGCGCCTACCAGCTTGGCGCGACGATTCAGCAACTTCACGCCGACCTGGGGTCGGGTTTCTGCGCGTGGCTGTGGCGCCCGCCCTATGGCTCGGTCAACTCCGGCATTGTCGCGCAGGCGGGCGCATTTGGCCTGACGACGATCAACTGGGATGTGGACCCTCAGGATTGGTCGCGACCGGGCACGATGGTGATCGTGCAGCGGGTGCTGGCGCAGGTGCGCCCCGGCTCGATCATCCTGATGCACGATGGCCCAGCGGCGCGCCAGCAGACGGCGGCGGCGCTGCCCTACATCCTGGCGGGGTTGCAGGCGCGTGGGCTGGTTCCCGTAACCGTCCCAACGCTGCTGGGCAGCGAATCGGCGCCAACCGGCCCTGTCGCCACACCGACGCCCTCGCCCACCGCGACGGCGACGGCCACGCCCAGCCCCACGGCGACGGCCACCGCGACGCCCACGCCATCGCCCACCGCGACGGATACGCCCACGACCTCCACGGGCGCCACTGGACCGCTGGCCGCGCTGACCACGTCGCCCAGCGGCCCCATCCTCGGCGCGCTGGGCCGCTGGGGATGGGCGAACATTAGCCCTGGCTACTCCAGCGCGTGACGAGCAGCGGCGCTACACATGCCGGATTCCCTTCCCTGTATGTGGTGGCTGGTGTGTCATACTGGTGGTGGTGTCGAGGTGAAACGCTAGCGACGACGCGGCATAGTTCCCGGTGTGGGAGGGGGTAACTAGAATGCCAACACAGCCCATCATCATCCAGGTGGATGAGTCTGCTGCGCGCATCTTCGAGAGCGCCTCACCAGAGGAGCGGCGCAAGTTGGAAGCCCTGCTGAGCCTGCAACTTCTGGAAGCTGGCGCGCCAGGTACATCATTGCGCGATCTGACGCGAACGCTCAGCCAGCGCGCTCAAGAGCGAGGTCTTACCGAGGAAAAACTCCAGGAGCTCCTCGCCGATGAATCTGCGTGAGCCGCGCTTTGTCTTTGATACCAATACGCTCATCAGCGCGCTCCTCTTCACGGACTCCGCGCCTGATCGAGCATTCGCATACGCCTAGGATCATGGCAAGATATTGGTGTCGACAGCGTTGCTTCGTGAACTGCAAACCGTGCTGGGTCGAGCGAAATTTGAGGCGTATGTCGCCCCAAGCGAGCGCAGCCAGTTTATCATGGCGCTTACTCGTGAGGCGACGCTTGTCACAGTGACCGTCGAACTCCAGGTGGTGCGCGACCCCAAAGACAATATCATCCTGGAACTGGCTGTTAGCGGAGCGGCTACTGCGATCATCAGCGGGGACGCCGACCTCCTTGCGCTCCATGTCTATGACAGCATTCCGATCCAAACGCCTGCGGAGTTTCTACGACGTGCGCAACCCTAGAGGCAGGCTGTTCGCCACACCGCTCGTTCGGATTTCGTACTGTTGGAAGATTTCCATCAGTTGCGTCTGACGGCAGCCGATGAGTAACGACGCCTATTAGCAATGCCAGCAGCGGGGCCGTGTTATCGAGCGTGACGCCGAGCGTCTCCTGCATCCAGGCCAGGTGATGACACGTCGGCGCTCTGGGGGCCGGGTCGCTCTGGGAGGACGCCAGCCCTGGCTACTCCAGCACGTGAGCGCTACGCACATCACCAGCTCACATCGTCAGGCGCATCGGTTGGCTGACAGTCGTCGTGGTATGGCTGCCATGCGGCGAGGACGTAGCCCAGGTCACTCTGGCTCACGATTGGCAGACTCTTGAAGCATCCGGTCTCGCAGTGCGCGCATGGACGCAGGACAGTCAGTTCACGCTCGCCGAGGTGGAAAATCACGCCATCTACCATCGCCATTGCGCGCCAGATCGCGCAATCCACGGCGATCTCCTCCTTTGCCAGGACACGACCAGTGAGCGCTTGCACGCGTCCGGCCAGACGGAGCCGAAGCAGCAGTTCTCTGTCTTCGACTGTTTTGGTGTACACGGCCATTGCCTTCGCCTGCCAATTCTGCGCTGCCTCCTGCTGCCCAGGCCGATCTGGCCAGCGCAGCGGCGAGGTCGCGACGAGTGATGATGGTGTTGTCCAGCGTGTCATCCTACGCGGACGCTTCTGAAGTCGTATGCGCATGCTATGGCTCTCCTCTCTGGCGCCATGTGACAGCGGCGGGCAGCGCTGCTCTCGGCCCTGATCGGCCCCGCGTCCGCAGCAGAGACATTGGCATTCGGCCTCCCCATGAGCGCGCCAATGCCCATGCTGCGATAACGACGAGGGCGAGCGCCTCAACGCCCAGTGGCCCTATGCGCTCTGGATGCTACACCGTCGGGCGGATGTTCTGGTTGAGGCGGAACAGGTTGGTGGGATCGTAGCGATTCTTGATCTCCACGAGACGGCGATAGGTCGCTTCTGGGTAGGCCTCGGTGGTGCGCTCCTGCTCATCGCTGAGGCTGTTCACGTAGACGCCATGCAGGGCGGGCCGCACGTCCTCAAAAAAGGCGCGAGTCCAGGCGACCTGCTGCTCGTCCTCGGCGGGATCAATCCAGGCGACTGCAATGTTGATCTCGTACGTGGCCTGGCGCTGAGCGAATGCTGTGGCGTCCAGGGGCGTTCGCGCTAACGCTCCGCCCATCGCGGGCATGAGGACGTTGGAGAAGGGCGTGGGCAGGTGCGTGGCGTGGGCGACGATCCGATCAATGGTCGCGTCGTCGAGCCGATCGAGCAGGCCCGCCTTGAAGTAGTAGCGATGC
>JAICSR010000594.1 GCA_025936795.1 Ktedonobacterales bacterium
CAGCGTGCAGGCTGGATATCCACAATCCCGCAGGCTGAGTCATAACCGTCCAGTGCCCATCATGATAGTGCGCAAAACTGTGCGTAGTGGCCTTGCCAGAGCCGACGACGAAGGCAGTTCCAGCGATCCAGAGGTCGTTTGGCCCGACGGGCGTAAGATCGTCAATCATTGACAATGGGCAGGCGACCGTTACCCAGGTTCCCTGGACATCGTGCAGCAGCGTATCCGCATAAGCACTGACATATGCGGCGTCAGTGGTCGCTGGGCCAACGGCGACGATCCACCCGTCATCCGGAGTGCGCATGCGCAGCGCGGAAATGTTCCCCTGAACCGCTGGATGAAAAGGCGCAGCGATTGCGCTCCACGCGCCACCGCTGTAGTGGAGCAACACAGTTGATGCGCTGGTCTGGCTGGCGTCTGCAACATGACCAACCGCCCAGCCATCGGTCGGCGAGTCCATCGAAATGTGCGAGAGCATAACGTTCGGCAGGTCGAGCGCAACAGGCCTCCAGTGGCACTGGTGGAACTGGAGAATCAGCCCCTCTTTGGGGGCGCCTGCGTCGTTCTGGAGTGCTCCAACCGCCCAGCCATCGGTTGGCGAGGTGAGCGCCATGTCATTGAGGAAGGCGTCCTTCGGAATCGTCGCGGAGGTGGCGCTGGCCGGGCAAGCGGCGGGAACAGTCGAGATGGGGCTGGATACGATGGATGAGACACCACCGCGAACATTGCGCCCGCCCACGCGTGGCAGCGCCCAGAAGACGCTGACCAGCAGCGCGACGACAGCGACGGCGACGGCGCCACTCAGCCAGCCCGGCGTCGCATGCCTGCCGCCTGGGTGGTCCATCATCGAGGCGACGGGGCGCCGCTCGTGGCGCAGCGCATGTCTGCGCCCTTGCTGGGTAGCGGGCGCGCTGGCCACCGCGATCCGCGCATACAGGCCCGCGCGCAGTTCTGGGCCGACGGTCGGGGCGGGCGCCGCGCGGATGAGCTGGTAGAGCGCGATCTGCTCGGACTGCTGCTGGCACGCAGAACAATCACGCAGGTGCTGCTCCACCAGCGCCGCCTCCGCAGGGGCCAGCGCGTCCGCGTGATAGGCCTCCAGCAGCGCAACAACGTGCGCCGTGGTGGGCTGGCTGCTCGACATGCTCTCGCTCCTTGTCTCTTGCTGTGTCTCGCTGCGTCTCGCTGCGTCTCGCTGCGTCTCAGGCTGATGCTCAACTCAATGGCTGCGCTGCGTTTTCGTGGTCATAGAGACGCCGGAACTGCGCCCGCGCGCGGCTGAGCATCTGGCGGGCATTGTCGGGCGTGACGGCGAGGGCTTCGGCGATTTCATCCGAGGTGAATCCCTGGACGGCGGCCAGCAGCAGCGCCGCGCGGTGGCGCTCTGGCAGCGCACGCAGGATGCGGTCTATCTGGTCGCGCTCTGCGGTTCGCCCTTCGAGGTCGAGCGGCGAGCGCCACAGGTCACCTGGGGCCAGCTCCGCATGCTCGGCGAAGTCGGCGCGCATGCGGGCGAGCAAGGCCGAGAAGCTGAGCGGCGCTTTGCGGCGCAACTGGCTGATGGCGAGGTTGGTGGCCACTCGATAGAGCCAGGCCTCCGGTCGGTCGTAGCCGGTAAGTGTCTCGAAGTGGCGCCAGGCGCGAAAGAACGCTTCTTGCGCCAGTTCGACCGCCAGCTCGTGGGATGGCAGCAGCCGACGCAGGTAGCCGTAGAGCGGCTGTTCGTGGCGCGCATAG
>JAICSR010000274.1 GCA_025936795.1 Ktedonobacterales bacterium
CGTGAGTAACCTGACCAACGCCACTGTCGCGCTGGCCGTCACCGCCGTGGCGATGGTCTCGATTGACCCGCAGTTGACGCTCTACTCCCTGACCGTCATGCCACTGATTACGCTGCTCTTCGTCTTCGTCAGCGGCGGCATTCGGCGGCGCTATCGCCTCGTGCAGGACCAGTTCGGCGAGGTCTCGGCGCGCGCGCAGGAGAATTTCTCTGGCATTCGCGTGGTCAAAGCCTATGCGCAGGAGCAGGCCGAGTTGGCCGACTTCAATCGCGTCAACGCCGAGTATGTGCGGCGCTCCATCGCGTTTGCCCGGCTCAATTCGCTGCTCTGGCCGACGATGTACTTCATCTCCGGCCTGGCGGTCGCCATCCTGCTCTGGCGCGGCGGCATTGATGTCATCAGCGGGCGCATCACACTGGGGCGGCTGGTGCGCTTCAACACCTATCTCGCGGCGCTGAGCTGGCCCATGATCTCGCTCGGCTGGACGGTCAACCTCGTCCAGCAGGGAACCGCCTCGCTCAGCCGCATCACCGAGGTGCGCGAGGCGCCGCCCGCGATTGACGACGGCCCGCAGACACGCGCCGACGCGCTGCCGACACGCGGCGCGGTAGATTTCCGCCACGTCAGCCTCAGCTATAATGAGCGCGAGACCCTGCATGACATCACTATCCACGTCCCCTCCGGTTCCTCACTTGCCATCGTTGGCCCCACTGGCGCGGGCAAATCGTCGCTGGTGAATCTGCTGGCGCGCGTCTACGATGTGTCGAGTGGCTCAATCGAGATTGATGGACACGATGTGCGCACGATTCCGCTGGTTGAGCTACGGCGCAGCCTGGGCTACGTCCCACAGGAGAACTTCCTCTTCTCGCTCTCGATTCGCGAGAATGTGGGCTTCGGCGCGCCCGATCTGACCGAGCAGCAGATGCTCGATGCGCTGGAGATCTCGCAGCTCAGCGGCGATGTGGTGGACTTCCCTGCCGGGGTGGAGACGATGATCGGCGAGCGTGGTGTCACGCTCTCTGGCGGGCAGAAGCAGCGCGCAGGCATCGCGCGGGCGATTGCGAAAGACCCGCTGATCCTGATTCTGGATGATTCGCTCTCCAGCGTAGACACCCATACCGAGGCGGCTATCCTGCGTGGGCTGCGCGGCGTGATGGAAGGGCGCACCTCCATTGTCATCGCCCACCGCATCTCCACCATCAAGAATTTCGATCAGATCGTCGTGCTGGATCAGGGGCGCATTGTCGAGCGCGGCGCACATCTGGAGCTACTGACGCTCGGCGGTCTCTACGCCGACATGTATCGCCGCCAACTGCTGGCCGAGGAACTGGAGGGTGACGACACGCCACCAGATGAGTCAGACGAGTCAGACGAGTCATCAGAGACGCGCTCGGAGTTGATCAGTGCGGGCGAGAGCGCGCGCGAGGAGGAGGAAGCGTAGGGATGGCGCAGTCGTTCTTTCAAGAAGATGAAATTCTCGGCAAAGCGTATGATGGCCGACTGGCGCGCCGCCTCTGGGGCTTCGTGCGCCCCTACCGCAAGCTGGTCTGGCTGACGCTGTTGGTGGCGCTCTTCTCGGTCGGCAATGACCTGCTCGCGCCGTACATCACGCAGGTCGCGATTGATCGCTACATCGCGCCGGTTCACCAGGGCGCGCTCAACTCGCTCGCGCGCATGAATGGCACGCTGATGCTCGCCCTGCTCTACCTGCTGACGCTCTGCTTCGGCTTCGGTCTGCGCTATGTGGAGAACTTCACGCTCAGCGTCATCGGCCAGCGCGTGATGTACGACATGCGCTCGTCCATGTTCGAGCACCTACAGCGGCTCTCGCTCGGGTTCTTCGACCACAACCCGGTGGGCCGCCTGATGACGCGCATCACCAACGACGTGGATTCGCTCTACCAGCTCTTCACCTCTGGCTCGGTCGCGCTGATCGGCGATGTGCTGACGCTGGTGGGCATCACCATCGTGCTGTTCATCGAAAACTGGCTGCTCGCGCTGATCGTCTGCCTGGTGTTTCCACCGCTGGCGCTGGTCACGCGCTACTTCCAGCGGGTCATGCGCGACACCTTCCGCCAGATTCGCGTGCGGCTGGCGCGCATCAACGCGAATGTCGCCGAGAACATCGCCGGAACGCAGGTCGTGCAGCTCTTCAACCGCGAAGGCCGCAACTTCGAGTACTTCGACCAGCTCAACCGTGACTACTTCACGACTTCGCTGCGGTCGCTCTTCTACTTCGCGATCTTCATGCCGGTGGTCAACCTCTTCGCCGCCATCGCGACTGCGCTGATCGTGCGTGTCGGCGGCGGACAGGCGATCTCTGGCGCGCTGACGCTCGGCGCGCTGGTCGCCTTCCTGCAATACGCCGACCGTTTCTTCCTGCCCGTGCGCGACCTGGCCGACGAATACACCGTGCTCCAGTCGGCGATGGCGAGTTCAGAGCGCATCTTCCGCGTGCTGGATGAGCCAATCATCGTCGCCGATCCGGAGCAGCCGCGCCCGCTGGCGGCTGTGCGTGGCGAGGTGGAGTTCCGCGATGTCTGGTTCGCCTACAATCAGGCCGACTGGGTGCTGAAGGGCATCTCGTTCCACATCAAGCCAGGCGAGAGCGTAGCCTTCGTCGGCGCGACTGGCGCGGGCAAGACCTCGCTGATCAGCCTGATCTCGCGCTTCTATGATGTGCAGCGCGGCGAGGTGCTGGTGGATGGCGTGAACGTGAAGGATGTCGCGCAGGATGTGCTGCGCCGCCATATCGGCGCGGTGCTGCAAGACCCGTTCATCTTCGCTGGCACCATCGCCAGCAACATTCGCCTGCATGAGCAGAACATCAGCGATGAGCGTGTGCGCGAGGCGGCGCGCTTCGTCAACGCCGACAAGTTCATCGAGCAGTTGCCCCACGGCTATGATGAGGAGACGCAGGAGCGCGGCTCTGGCCTCTCGGTCGGGCAGAAGCAACTGCTCGCCTTCGCCCGCGCCATCGCCTTCAACCCGGAGATTCTGCTGATTCTCGACGAGGCGACCAGCAGTGTAGACACGGCCACCGAGGCGCTGATTCAGGATGCGCTCGACCGCCTGATGCAGGGGCGCACCTCGATCATCATCGCGCACCGGCTCTCGACCATCCGCAATGTGGACCGCATCATCGTGCTGCACAAAGGGCGCATCGTAGAGGAAGGCTCGCACGAGCAACTGCTGACTCGCAATGGCTACTACAAACGCCTCTACGAGCTGCAATATGTCGAGTCGGTCGCCAAGCCCTAACCCCCAGATCGGACACGAGGTCAGCGGATGTTATGACCGCGCGCCCGTCGGGTTTCTCCCACGGTGAGGATGGCTCACTCATTGGCCTCTACCGTACACGTAGCACGATCTTTCCCATTGTTTTTCCCGATTCGAGGCGACGATGAGCCTCGTCAGCCTGCTCCAGGGTCAACACGTCGGTTACGGCTATGCTGATCTGCTCGTGCGCGATGAGTTCAAGGGTCTTATGGGCTGTTTCGGCGATTAGATGAGGCGCGGATCTGCTCAACGAGGTCAAGCTATATCCCATGATGGCCTTGTTTTCACTCATGAAATTGCCTGGCGCCAGTGGCATGCTCTGAGGCCGCCCCTGATCATCATTTGAGTTACCAAAGATGATCAGGCGTCCAAACGGCGCAAGGACTGAGAGGCTCTGGCTGCGCACCGGCTCGCCAATCGCTTCAAGCACGACATCAACTCCGCGTCCGTTGGTAAGCTCGAGAACACGCTGTACAAAGCCATCGCGTTCGATCACATGATCGTAGCCAAATCGCCGCGCGTATACTGCCTTTTGAGGGCTGCTCACGGTTCCGATCAGCAAGCCCGCTCCAAGGCGCCTTGCGATTTGTCCAGCGATAGTGCCGACACCACCGGCAGCGGCATGAATGAGCGCTGATTCGCCTATCTGTAGTCGAGCGACACGAACCAGCAGGTCATAGGCTGTCGGGACGATCGTTGGAAACCCAGCGGCGGTCGCCAGGTCAATTGTGGCGCCGACGCCTTCCAGCGGAAAGGTCAATACGGCGCTTGCAAGCGCCACCTCCGCATACCCTCCGCTCAACGTAAGCGCAGCGACTGGCTGACCCACGCGGAATGCTTCGACGCCATCGCCAAGCGCCAGGACATGCCCAGAGACTTCCAGACCGGGGACGAAGGGAAGCGCGGCGCTGTGCAGGCCACCACGCCGCGCCATCGTCTCCGCAAAGTTGACTCCCGCATGACTGACTTGAATCGCGACTTGCCCAGGTCCAGGCTGCGGCGTGGATACGTCCCGCAGTCGCAGTGTCTCAGGATCGCCAAAACTCGTGACAACAACAGCTTTCATTGTGTTGCTCCCTTGCCGAAACTACATCAACTGCGCGCCGCTCCCTCAGATCTGGCGCGCAGCCGCTCCACCTCCATCACAGCTGCGCACAGCGTATCTCCGACTTCAAAAACTATAGTGATGCTTGGCGCCACTTGAAAGGAGGAACCAAAAAGTGGCATAGTCACCAGATGGTAACCACTGATGGCGAGAACGCGATCATTCGCTCGGACTGCCACACGAGGCGCGGGCTGGAATTAATCGCCGACCAATGGACGATGCTGGTCATCGTCGCTCTGCACCGTGACACGAAGCGGTTCAGCCAGTTGCATGCGCAGATCGAAGGCATCTCAAAGAAGATGCTGACGCAGGCGTTGCGCGGATTGGAGCGCAACGGTCTGGTCAAGCGTGTGGTCTATCCTGTCGTGCCGCCGAAGGTTGAATACTCACTCACGCCCCTGGGACTGACCTTGATCGAGCCAATTCAGGCGCTACGAGCCTGGTCCGAGCAACATATCGAGCAAGCCGAACAAGCCCGCGTAGTGTACGATCAACAAGATCGGAAGTCGCTTCAGGATGACATCATCGCGCTCATCCAGCAGCGTGCGAATGGCTCGCTAGAGAGCCAAGGCAGGTAGGATTGAGCATGCCAGCGGACCCTACGGCGCCGCCGTCCAGGTGGGCGCTGGTCTGGCAGTCAAGAGGGAACGGTATGAATAAAGAGATTCCTTCATTTCGCGCACTCTACCATCCATACAATGGCTGGTATCAGGAGCCGCGGGCCAAGTAGCTCATACCGTACGTGATCTCACACAATGCTACTCGGCCAGCGCCGCCGTCCAGGTGGGCGTGGGCAGGTGGAAGCGGCGGGCTGACCAATCGAGCAGCGTGGCAAGCTGCTTGCGTTGGAAGGGGCGCAGGCGCGGCAGCCCTGGAATCTCTGGCTGCCAGGCGCGCAGGGCAAAGAAGCCGATGAGCCAGACCAGCGCCACATCCACCACGTCGGGGCGCAGCGGGCCGCCATACCAGGCGAGGCATTGCTCTGGCGTTGGCCCACCCTCGACCGTGATAGATTGCGCGAAGGCGACGACATCAATCTCGGCTGCGCCGACCTCGACCGCTGGCCAATCGAACAGGCGCAGGCGGCCGCCCTGCACGCGCAAGTTATCCGAGCGGGTGTCGAAGTGCAGCAGCGCATGCGGGCCGGGAATCAGCGGCGCACTCGCCAGCAGCCGTGTGAAG
>JAICSR010000188.1 GCA_025936795.1 Ktedonobacterales bacterium
GGCTGACCCGCGCATCGCGCCCGACGCCGTCCTGCTGCCTGCGCTGACCTATGACGAGGCGCAGCGCATGGCGACGCTCGGCGCGCGGGCGCTGCATCCGCGCACCATCGAGCCAATCGCGCGCTGGGGCATCCCGCTGGAACTGCGCGCCAGCGAGGCGCCGCACGCCCCCGGCACAGACATCCTGCCGGGCGCGGCGATTCCGCATGGCCGCGCCCGCGACGCTGCCTGGATCGTCGCGGCGCGCCCGCTGGCAGGAGATGCGCGCGGGTTGGCGGAGGTGACGGCGGCCTGGTTGCCAGCGTGGCCGCTCGCAGCCGCCAGCGAGCCGACGCCGCACGACCGCGCCAACGCCGCGCTGGCCCGCCTGCCACTCATGGCCCTCGATGTTCAAGAGGTTGCATGCGCCACTGACGGTGTCCGGCTGCTGGTGGGCGCAACACATGCTGATGCGATTGTCCGCGCGCTGCACACGGCGCTCCACGACTGCACAGCGCAACGCAGCGGGAGGGCAGAGGCGCTGGCGTAGGGCGTGAGGCGTAGGAAAAGCCAGCGGTTGAAACCGCGCCTGAAGGCGGCTGTGGCCGCCACGAGACCCGCCTGCGCGGGTCCACATCCTGCCGAATCCTAGTCCGCGCAGGCGGACTTTGCGGCCCGCAGGCCATATAGGCGCGGTTTTAACCGCCAGCCGGAGGACACCCATGCGCCGCATCTATTCACAGCCGCCACGCGCGCGGCGATTGCCCGTCACCGTGCTGGGCGCGACGGGGCTGGTTGGCCAGCGCGTCATTGCACTGCTGGAGGGACATCCCTGGCTGGAGCTGGCGCACGGCGTGGCCTCGGAGCGGCGCGTGGGAGCGCGTTACGGCGAGGTCGTGCGCTGGCAGGTCGAGACGCCGCCGCCGGCCGCCGCGCTCGATCTGCGGCTGGAGGCGCCAGAACCCAGCGGCGATCTGCGCGGCCAGATCGTTATCTCCGCGCTGCCAGCCGACGAGGCGAGAACACTGGAGCCGCGCTATGCGCAGGCGGGCGCGCTGGTCTTCAGCAACGCCTCGGCCTATCGCATGGATGCGGATGTGCCGCTGATCGTGCCGGAGATCAACCCCGACCATCTGGCAGCGCTCGCCATCCAGCGGGAGAAACGCGGCTGGCCCGGCGCTATCATCACCAACCCGAACTGCTCCACCATCGGGCTGACGCTGGCGCTCGCGCCGTTGCAGCGTTTCGGCCTGAAGCGCGTGCTCGTCACGACCTTCCAGGCGGCGTCGGGCGCGGGCTATCCCGGCGTGGCCTCGCTCGACCTGATCGATAATGTCGTGCCATACATTGCGGGCGAGGAAGAGAAGATCGAGACGGAGACGCGCAAGATTCTCGGCGGCTGGGCTGGCAAACGCTTCACGCCGCTGGACGCCGACGCCACGCGCATCAGCGCGACCTGCGCCCGCGTCCCCGTGCGCGACGGCCACCTCGAAGCGGTCAGCGTCGAGTTCGCGCGGCGCCCGCAGCCAGCGGAGATCATCACCGCCTGGCGTGAGTTCAGCGCCGAGCCGCAGCGCCTCGGCCTGCCCAGTGCGCCGCAGCCTGCCATCGTCTACCGCGACGAGCCGAACCGCCCGCAACCCATCGCCGACCGCCTGACCGGCGATGGCATGGCCGTCACCATCGGTCGCCTGCGCCCCTGCGACGTGCTGGACGACAAGTTCTTCGCGCTCAGCCACAACACGATTCGCGGCGCGGCAGGCGCGGCCCTGCTCAACGTGGAGCTAGCGGTGGCGCAGGGGCGGGCGGGGTAGCAGGCGCCGCCTTGATGACGTTTAACTCGATGCATTTGTAGGGTTTACCCGCCCATCCCCTCCGCGCTCGGATGAACGCCCGGCGTGTAGCCTGCGCGGAAGACGGCGACGAGCGCAGCAGGCGTCAACACCTCGACCGAGCCTGCGCGGGGGGCAGGGCGGCGCTCGGTGTAGGCGGCCGCCGACCACGCCAACAGGGCGCCGCGCCAGAGCAGCCAGGCGCGGCCTTCGAGCGCGAGGTAGACGCCATCGGGCAGCGTGGCGATCTCAGCGTGGTAGGTGCGTTTGCGCTGGGCGCGGCCGCGTCCTTCCAGGCGGTCAGCATGGATCACGGCGTCCATCTGCTCAGCGGACATCGTGGCGCCATGCGCCGTCGCCCAGGCCGATTTGAAGCGCTGGTAGTCGGCGTGGCGGCACTCGGCGCAGGGGCGATGCCCGGCGGCGAAGGCGGCGACCTCGTCGAGAAAGAACAACTCAGTATAGGAGTGTGGGCGCATCAGCTCGCGATGGCGCCCGCGAAACTCAGTCACGCAGGTGATCCAGCGCTGCGCCTGCCACGACCGCACGATACGCCGCTCGTCATCGTGCAGGATGCCGCGATTGCCAAAGAGCAGCCCGCGCCCGGCCACCGCGACGATCTCGCCGAACGGTGTCACCCGATTTTGCAGTGGCATGCGCGCTCCCGTCTCCTTCCCCACAGAGATGCGCTGAATTGCCCCTCCCACCCTTCACCACTGACTCGCCTTGGGTTCCCCCTCTTATCGGCCTGCTCTTCATGCGCTGACCTTGTATACTCTCCCTTCACCACTCACTCGCCGCAGGTTCCCCCTCCCCTCGCAGGGGAGGGGGCCAGGGGGTGAGGTCGCCTCACACCACGATCAGCGCTCGCTGGGCAGGCGAGATGTACTCCGCGCCCGTCTCGCCGACTAGCACCTCGTCCTCCAGGCCGATGAAGCCGCGCTCGGTCGCCACGCCTAGCTCCAGTGTATAGACCGAGTTTGGCTGGATTGGCCGCTCGGGCGAGTCGCCGTAGCGCGGCCAGCGCGGCCCCAGCAGCGGCCCGCCGTCGTGCGTCGCCAGCCCCACGCTATGCCCCAGCGCGTGCTTGTATTCGGGGTAGCCTGCCGCTGTCAGCGACGCGCGCGCCGCCGCGTCCACCGTCCAGCCCTGCACGCCTGCGTTGAGTCGCGCGCGGCCCGCCTCGATGGCATCCACGCAGGCCTGGAAGGCGCGCTGAACGCTGGCGGGTGGCGTTGGGTCGGCCTCGCTGCGTAGGTACCACATGCGCTGGAGGTCGGCGCGGTAGCCCTCGTAGGCGACGCCGAAGTCGAGATGCACCAGATCGCCTGGCTGCATCGCGATGTTGGTTGGCCCAGCGTGGCCCGCCTCCGACGTTGGCCCGGCGTTGACAGCCGGGCAATGATCAGCAGCCCACGAGGCCTCCAGCCTGCGGCGGCGCATCTCGGCGTGCAGCATCTCGGCTACCTCGGCCTCGGTGCGCCCTGGCTGCAGGAAGGCCGTCACCTGCGCGAAGAGTTCCTCGGTGATCTCAATCGCCTTGCGCATGCGCGCCAGCTCGCTCGGCGTCTTGCGGCTGCGCAGCGCGCCGATGATCGGCCCAGCGGAGACGAGATGCGAGCGCCAGGGTGTGTCCGCCAGCGCTTCCACCAGTTGCAGATACATCCCATGCGTCAGCCCATCCGACGCGACATCGCTCACTGAGTAGTTGATGGCGATCTGACCGGGGTCAATCTCGCGCATGATCTCACGCAGCGTCGGCGTGATGCCCTCATCGTAGGTCAGCACGGTGTCGTAGAGGCCCGCCCGTCGCACGGTCGCGCCCTCTGGCCCGCCGACGATGGCGATGCGGCGACCCGCGCGCGTGACGATGAACGCGCTCTGCCAGGTCACATCATGCCCCACGATCAGCTTCATCACCGGGTCGGACGTCTCCGACGACTCGCGCACAAACGTCAGCCAGCAATCTATCTCCTGCTCGTCGAGTAGCTCCACCGCCTGCGCCAGCTTCTCCGCCTGGATGCTTTCCACAGCCATCGCCCGCTCCTCTCATCGCGCCAGCGCAGCCATTGCGCTGGCGCGCATCACCCTGTCATCTCTCTACGGCCAGTATACGCCGCGCGTGGTGGAGACATGCGGATTTGCGCCGAGGGCCAGCTATCGTATACCATCAGAAGCAAGACCGGTCGCTCGCGTCGCGTGATCAGGGGGTTCGAGATGGCAAAGTCGCCGATCAATCCGTCACTGTGGGCGGGATGGAAACCGTTTGGCCTGGGCGAGAAGAAGCCCCACCATTTCACTGAAATCTTCCAGACCGCCTGGGACAATCGCCGCCACCCGCTCTATGCCTGGCGCATCCTCAACCAGGGCGTCTGCGATGGCTGCGCGCTCGGCACCACTGGCATGCGCGACTGGACGATTGAGAGCATCCACCTCTGCACGATTCGCCTCAATCTGCTCAAGCTCAACACGATGGAGGCGGCGCCGTGGGAGCGCCTGCGCGACGACCTCGCCGGGCTGCGCCAGCTCTCCAGCGCGCACCTGCGCGACCTGGGGCGCCTGCCCTACCCGATGGTGCGCCGCAAGGGCGAGGCGGGCTTCAGCCGCGTCACCTGGGACGCCGCGCTCGATCTGATCGCCGAGCGCCTGCGTCAGACCGCGCCGGAGCGCATGGCCTTCTACCTCACCTCGCGCGGCCTGACCAACGAGGTCTACTACGTCGCGCAGAAGGCGGCGCGCAGCATCGGCACGAACAATGTGGACAACGCTGCGCGTGTCTGCCACTCGCCTAGCTCGGTCGGCCTCAAGCAGACGCTGGGCGTCGGCGCGTCGTCCGTCTCCTATCGTGACTGGATCGGCTCCGACCTGCTGGTTTTCATCGGCAGCGACATCGCCAACAACCAGCCCGTCTCCACCAAGTATCTCTATCAGGCCAAGCTGGAAGGGACCAAGATCGCCGTCGTCAACCCCTACCGCGAGCCGGGGATGATGCGCTACTGGGTGCCATCAACGCCGGAGAGCGCACTGATGGGAACCAAGCTGATGGACGAGTTCTATCAGGTCAGCACGGGCGGCGACATCGCCTTCCTTAATGGCGCGCTCAAATATCTGATCGCGCAGGACTGGGTGAATCATGACTTCATCGCGGCGCATACAACTGGCTGGGACGCCGTCGTCGCCGAGCTAGCGCAGCAGGACTGGGCGACGCTGGAGCGCTTCAGCGGCTCCTCGCAGGAGGAGATGCAGCGCTTCGCCGAGATGATCCACGCGGCGAAGACGGGCATCTTCATCTGGAGCATGGGCATCACACAGCACACGTTTGGTGTGGATGGCGTCAAGGCGATTGTCAATCTGGCGCTCTCGCAGGGCTGGCTGGGCAAGCCACACTGCGGCGTCGTGCCGATTCGCGGGCATAGCGGCGTCCAGGGCGGCGCGGAAGTCGGCGCCGTGCCAGATGCGCTGCCGGGCGGCGTCGCCGTAGACTCACCCGACGCCCAGCGCATCGCCGACCTGTGGGGCTTCGAGATTCCGACCTGGAAAGGGCTGCGCGCGACCGAGATGATTGACGCCGCCTGGGATGGCCAGCTCGATGTGCTCTACGCCAGCGGTGGCAACTTCCTCGAAGTGCTACCCGACCCGCAGTACGTGCAGGAAGCGCTGGCCAAGCTGCCGCTGCGTGTCCATCAGGACATCTACATCACGTCGCAGATGCTCGTGGACCCGGCGGAAACAGTCGTGCTGCTGCCCGCGCAAACCCGCTATGAGCAGCGCGGCGGCGGCACGGAGACCTCGACCGAGCGGCGCATCATCTTCTCGCCAGAAATACCCGGCCCGCGTCCGGGCGAGGCGCGTAGCGAGTGGGAAATATTCCAGGAGCTGGCTGCGCGGGTTCATCCAGAGCGCCGGGACAAGGTCATATTCAAGGACGCGCAGGCGATTCGCGACGAGATTGCGCGCGCGCATCCAGGCTATGCGGGCATCGAGAAGCTGCGCAAGCCGGGCGACAATGTGCAGTATGGCGGGCCAATTCTCTATGTGGAGGGCAAGTTCAAGACGCCCGACGGCAAGGGCCACTTCAGCGCGCTCCAGCCGCCAGAGCTACATTTGCCAGACGGCGCCTTCGCGCTCTCGACGCGGCGCGGCAAGCAATTCAACAGCCTGGTGTACAAGCGCACGGACCCCAACACCGGCGCGGCGCGCGATGCGCTCTTCCTCTCAGCCGAGGATGCGACAGCGCTGGGCGTGCGCGATGGCGACCGCGTGCGTGTGGAGAGCGACAACGGCGCCTCGCTCGACTTCAGCGTCCACATCGCGGCGATCAAGCCACGCAACGCGCAGGCCTTCTGGCCGGAGTGCAACCCGCTGATTCGGCGGCGTGTCTGCGACCTGGCCGCTGGCATCCCAGACTACAACGCGACCGTGCGCATCACGCCGATTGCGGTTGGTGAGCGGGTGGCGGCGGGCGCGTCGGTCGCCGCGCAGTAGGCAGCCATCTAGCTCGTGCCACAGGCTTTCAGGCGGCAGTTTGCGGAGTGGCGGCCAGGTCGCGCAACCGACGCACTGGCGAGAGCAACAGGATGATGGTTCCAAGCTGGATGCCGACGATAGCGACGATCAAAGTGGATTCCAGGCCGATTGCCTGCCCAAGCGCGCCTCCTACCAGCGCGCCGACCGCACCCCCGCCAGAGGCGAGGAAGAGTGATGCGCCGTTCACTCGCCCCCGCGCGTCATTGGGTGTCAGCGCCTGGCGGATGCTGACCTGATTGATGGCAGTGACGGCGCTGGGCAGCGCAACAAGAAATTGCGCGGCGATGAGCGCTGACACAATGAAGACCAGCGACCCATGCGCCAGCAAAATAAGCAGATACGCCAGGTTGCTCAGACCAGCGCCCCAGATGATGGCAGGCCCGGCGCCAAGCCGCCTGGCGAGTGGGCCAGCGAGCAGAGCGCCAATGGGGAAGCCGGCGCTTCCAGCCGCATAAATGACGCCGAGCAGCCCAGGCGAGACGCCCAACGCGCGTAAGACGTAGAGCACATAGAGCGCGCGAATCATGTACGAGAAGAAGTTGAAGGCTGCCAGCGAGGCGAGAAACGACCGCAGAATGGGCTGCCGCACGATGATCTGGATGCCAGCGGAGAGATCAGCCCAGACTGACCCTTTCTTCGTGGGCGCGATGGGCTCCGACTCTTTGGCGTGTATGCGCGCGAGGAAGGCGGCCGAACCGAGAAACGAGAGCGCATCGAGCGCAATAGCGAACGGCGCCGTCATGACCTGTATCAGCAGTCCGGCGACACTTGGTCCCACAATCACCGCACCAGAGCGGCTCAATTCGAGTTTGCTGTTGCCTTCGATGAACTGGTCAGGCCGAACTAGCGAGGGCAGCAGCGACAGGTGGGCGACATTGAAGAGCAGGGTGAGCGAGCCAGCCAGGAACGTGACAGCGTAGAGTTGCCCCATGCTGAGCCGACCGAGCAGCGCTGCCAGCGGGATACTTGCTAGCAGGACAGCCCGCCCAACGTCTGCTCCGATGAGCAGAGGGCGGCGGCGAAAGCGATCTACGCCTATCCCTACTACCAGGCCAAAGAGTAGCGTGGGCAGCGAACCGGCGACAGTCAGCAACCCCATCTGCAGCACGTTCGCATGCAGCGTTAGCGCCGCAGCGACTGGCAGCGCCAGCGCGGTAATCTGCGAGCCAGCCAGCGATACGGTCTGCGCAGCCCAGAGTCGGCGAAAGTCGGCGTGTCTCCAGAGACCGGTGAATAGACGATTCATTCTGCTCA
>JAICSR010000008.1 GCA_025936795.1 Ktedonobacterales bacterium
CTCCCCGGCGCGCCCAGCGTCGTCATCGGCTCAGGCTTCTCGGGGCATGGCTTCAAGTTCGGCGTGCTGATCGGCGAATTGCTGGCGGCGCTCGCGCTCGATCAGCCGCCCGCGTTTCCGCTGGAGCGCTTCCGCCTCAGCCGCTTCGACCATGCGCGCCCTGCAGAGTGATGCGGGCAGTGACGCGGTTTGACATGCCGCTGCGCCGCGCATACCATGACGGATGGGGAGAATCCGCCTGCATGCGCGGTCGTGCGCGGGGCAGGCGCGCATCGAGGACGAAGGTGGAGACATGAGCGCGAAGAGTCACGCGCCAATTCGCACGGTCGGCATCTTCTACAAAAACCACAACGAGGGCGCCGTCGCCATGTCTGAGCGGCTGGAGAGCATGCTCGCGGCGACGGGGCGCGAGGTGTGGCGTCTACCGGGGCGCGACACTGACGCCATGGACGGGCGGCTGAGCCAGACTGATCTCGTCGTCGTGCTGGGTGGTGATGGCAGCATCATTTCCGCCGCGCGTGTCTGTGCGCAGCAGCATGTCCCGATTCTCGGCGTCAACTTCGGGCGCGTTGGCTTCCTGACGGAGCTGGAACCAGCCGATGTCGACGAGAAGCTGCCGCTCTACCTCGACGGCGACTATTGGGTGGATGTCCGTTCGATGTTGCAGGCCGAGCTAGAGGCGCATAATGATGCCCACGCCGATCAGGCCGCGCATCCCGCCCACTCCTACATGGCGCTCAACGACATCGTCGTGGCGCGCGGCGCGGAGCCGCACGTCATCCGCGTCAAAATCTGGGTGGACGGCTTCGAGTACAACACCACCGTCGCCGATGGCGTCATCATCTCCACCGCGACCGGATCGACCGCCTACAATCTGGCCGCCGGTGGGCCAATTCTGCATCCGCAGGTGCGCAGCAACGTGCTGACGCCAATCGCCCCGCACCTCGTCGCCGACCGCTCGCTGATTCTGGAGCCAAACGCCATCATCTCGCTGGAGCTACAGGCTGGCTCCGATGGCGCGCTGCTCTCCGCCGATGGTCAGATCAATCACGCGCTGAATTCCGGCGATCAGGTGCGCATCACGAATAGCGAACATACGACGAGCTTTTTGCGGCGTCGCTCGCCGACACACTTCTACCGTGTGCTCACCGCCAAGCTTCGGGAAGACCTCTAAATGCTGGCCGAATTGACCATCTCCAACTTCGCGATCATCGAGCGGCTGAGCCTGACGCTTGGTCCCGGCTTCAACGTCTTCACGGGCGAGACTGGCGCTGGCAAGTCCATCATCATTGACGCCATCTCCGCACTGGTGGGCGAGCGCATGGGAGCCGATGTGGTGCGCGCAGGGGCTGAGCGCGCCATCATCGAGGGCATCTTCGATGTGGCGGCGCTGCTGCGGCAGGATGGCGCGGCCAGCACGCGGCCAGCAGGTGCCGCTGCCGCTGGCCAGACGGGCGCGGATGGCGTGAGCGATGGTGATGCTGACGATGCTGGCGGCTCGCTCGGCGCGCTGCTCGCAGAGATCGGCGCCGAGCCAGAGGAGAACCAGCTGATCCTGAGCCGCGAGGTGACGGCCAGTGGGCGCAGCGTGGCGCGCGTCAACGGCAGAGTGGCGCCGCTCTCGGCCCTCCAGCGCATCGCCAGCGGCCTGGTGGACATCCACGGGCAGGGCGCCCATCTCACACTGCTACGCCCGGAGCGTCACATCTTCTACCTCGACCGCTACGCCGGGCTAGGCGCCGAGCGCGAGCGGGTGGCTGCGCTCTACGCCGAGTGGCGCACGACGCGGCGTGAGCTGGAACGCCTGCGCAGCGATGAACGCGAAATCGAGCGGCGCATCGAGCTACTGCGCTATCAGGTCGATGAGATCGCGGCGGCGCGGCTCGTTCCCGGCGAAGTGGAGGACCTGGAACGCGAGCGGCGCATGTTGGCCAACGCCGAGCGGCTGGGCGAGCTAACCGCGACCGTGCACGCGGCGCTGCACGGCGATGAGGAGGGCGAGACGACGGGCGCGCTCGATCTGCTGGCGACGGCGCAACGGGCGCTCGCCGACCTCTTGCGGCTGGATGACACGCTGGCCGGGCAACGCGACGCCCTGGAGCAGGCGCTCTTCACGCTGGAAGATGTCTCAGCCGCCACGCGCGACTATCAGGATCAGGTGGCGGCGGACCCGGCGCGCCAGGCCGAGGTGGAGGAGCGGCTGGACCTCATCAGCAAGCTGCGGCGCAAGTATGGCGCGACCATCGAAGAGATTCTGGCCTTCGCCGAACAGGCCGCCCGCGAGCTGGATGGCCTGGCGAATCGCGAGGAGCGCGCGGCGGAATTGCAGGCGCAGGAGCAACGGCTACGACAGCGCATCGGCGTGGTAGCAGGCCAGCTTTCGCAGCGGCGGCGCACAGCGGGCGAGACCCTCGCGCAGGCGATGGAACGCCAGCTTGACGAACTCAACATGCGTAAGGCGCGTTTCCAGACACGGATCGCCCAGCGATCCGACACGGGCGGCGCGCCGATTGGCGAGGACGAGACACGCTATGCCTTCACCGCGACAGGCATTGATCAGGTCGAATTCATGATCGCGCCGAATCCAGGCGAGCCGTTCAAGCCGCTGGCGCGCACGGCGTCGGGCGGCGAGACCTCGCGGCTGATGCTGGCGCTCAAGACGATTCTGGCGCATGCCGATCCGGCGCCCGTGCTGATCTTCGATGAGATTGACGCAGGCATCAGCGGACGCAGCGGGCAGGTGGTCGGCGAGAAGCTTTGGGGGCTGGGGCAGACACATCAGGTGCTCTGCATCACCCACCTGCCGCAGATCGCCGCACTCGGCGACCGGCACTTTCAGGTGGCGAAGGCGTTGCGCGGCGACCGCACAATCACCGAGGTGACGGCGCTGGCGGGCGACGCGCAGATTGACGAACTAGGCCAGATGCTTGGCGGCTCGGTCACCGCCGCCTCGCGCGCCAATGCCCGTGAATTGCTGGCCCGCGCGGCGGATTGGAAGCGCTCGCACGCGGCGCCGGGTAGCGCGCCTGCCCGCTCGAAGACGCCGAGCGCGCCTTGACAGCGCGGCGCAGCGGGGGCTATACTTCAGCTACTCCAAGCGGGAGTGGCGCAGTGGTAGCGCATTTGCTTCCCAAGCAAAGGGTCGCGGGTTCGAATCCCGTCTCCCGCTCCAAACGGCTCCAGGCAATGCCTGGAGCCGTTTTCGGTACTACCTCACATGATGGGGCGAGTGGACAAGTCAGGAAGGCGAGGAGGAACCAGGCTATGGCGGAAACTACAGATCCCTATGAGCTGGCGCTCGGCGTGCTTGCGAGTACGCCCGCACAGGTAGCCACGCTGTTGGAGCCACTGCCGCAGGAGGTCTGGACGTGGTCGCCAGCGCCAGGCGAATGGTCGCCGCGCGACGTGCTGGCCCACATGCTGCACGTCGAAACGGCGGTCATCCCCGTCCGCGTGCGCCAGATGCTCGACGCAGATGGCGCGCCGCTGGCGCGTCCGGAGCCAGCGAGCGAGTCGGCGCCCCCTGCGCAAGTGGACGCGCTGCTCGCAGCCTGGCAATCGGCGCGAGCGGAGAATCTCGCCTTCTTGCGCACGTTGACGCCCGCACAGCTTGCCCATAGCGGCGTACATTCCGCCTATGGGCGCATCAGCGCGCGTGAACACATCACCGAGTGGGCCTATCACGACCTAGAGCACCTGCGGCAACTGCACGCCACGCTTGAGGCTCGTCTCTATCCTGCCATTGGCGGCTTTCGTGCGCTCTACAGCCGTCCATATCCTACAGACGAACCGGGCAGCTAAAAGCGGCGGTCCAGTCTACCCGGCGCGTTTACGCCACGGAGTTGGCAAGCTCCTCCGGTACGTCGAGTTTGACTACGCCATCTTCGATCCAGACAGGGAACGTCTCGACCGGCTCGACCGCCGGAAGGCTCAGCGCGGCTCCCGTGTGCAGGTCAAATCGCGCGCCATGGTACGCGCATTCTATCGCGCAACAGCCTTCCGTCTCGTCCACATCGCCCTCCGCAAGCGAGTAGTCTTGATGGGAGCAGGTGTCGCCGATGGCAAAAAGCTCGCCATGCACATTGAAAATGGCGATTGGCATATCGCCCACGACCACACGTAGTGCGCCTCCAGGAGTAATCTCATCCTCACGCGCTACGTCCAGGACAGCCATTCCGACGCCTTCCTTCCGGTCTCACGATGATCAGCAAACGGTCCTAGCGGCGACGCTCGTATCCAGGCTTCGGACGCAGCGCATGCCAACACGCATGAACGCACGCGACTGATCGCCTCGCGCTGCGAGCGTCACTTGAAGCATGACGCAGAACGCGACCATCCGGCAGCGACTTTTGTCCTACACCGTATTCAGCCGAATCCAATACCCGGCGCCACAGTGCGAGGGCGCCGCGCCGCCGACGCCGCGCTACAAAGCGTCTCCAGTGGGACCAGTGGCGTCAGTGGAGCCAGCGCGATCACCGTCGTATGCCGCAGGCGGCCATAAACTCCGCCCGCAGAGCAGGTTCGGCGTCGTAGAGACCCCGCCAGTGGGTCGTTTTGGTGTATGGCGCCTCCTCGCGGACGCCGCGCATCTGCACACAGAGGTGCTGCGCCTCCAGATAGACGGCCACCCCATGCGGTTGCAGCATCGCCTCCAGTCCATCCGCAATCTCGCGTCCCACCCGCTCCTGGAGCGTAAATCGTTTGGCGAACAGGCGCACCAGGCGCGTCAGCTTGGACAGGCCGATGATGTGCTCGTGGGGGATGTACCCCACATAGGCGCGCCCGTGGAAGGGCAGCACATGATGCTCGCAGAGACTGAAAAACGGAATTGGCCCCTCGATCACCTGACTCGACCGACAGTCCGGGCCTTCCCGGCACTCGGTTTCAAAGACAGTGAGCAGCTTGGGATCGCCCTCGTAGCCGTCTGTGGCGTCCAGCAGCGCGCGGATATAGCGGCGTGGCGTGAGGGCAGTGCCTGGATCGGTAACATCCATGCCGAAGGCGCGGAAGATCTCGCCGACATACCCTTCAAATTTGCGCAACTGCTCCTCAGAGATGTCGCGCGGATGCAGCGCCATCGTCGTCACGAAGTCGTCTTCGGTCGGGTCGAGATGTAGCGACATTGTTGATACCCTCCATTCGGTCGTTCCGCTGGGTTGACTCATTTCACTGGCTGCGTTGGTTTCTTCCCTCTTCAGGCCCTGCGGATACGGCGTATGGTTCAGGTATGCTGCTTGACCATATGCGCGTTTGCGCTTCGCGCTCGCTCCCGCAAAGGGTTGATTCACACTCCTGCGGTCACTGCGAGAGCTACCGCACGTTGAAATAGGCGTCTGAAGGAGCGCGTCTCCTACGTGAGGCCGAACTCCTGCGTAGTGGCCTGCGCACGTCCACATGCGTTAGTCTGTGACCTGGAGCGCCACCTTGCCGGGAACGCCTGTATTGCGTTTGGTCTCGAACGCCGCTCGACCGTCGGCCAGCGGCACGACCGCGCCAACAATCGGTCGCAGCGCGCCTGCCTCGATCCGACGCGCAAGTTCGACCAGTTCCGCACGGTCGGGTACGACCACGAAAAAGACGCTCCGCGCCTTGGGCGCCGCAGGTGAGGCCGCTGGGTCTTCGACCGCCGAGACCAGGACACCACCCGGCTTGATAACCGCCCAGGATCGCTGGAGGATGTCGCCTCCCACCAGATCTAGCGCCACGTCCACAGCGCCTACCACATCTTCGAACCGCTGCCGCTCCAGATCAATGAATTCGTCGGCCCCAAGTTCTGTGGCGAGTTGACGCGCCCATTCCCGACCAGTGGCGACGACGTGCGCTCCGGCGGCATGCGCAAGCTGGACCGCGAAGGTTCCGACCCCACCTCCGGCGCCGTGGATCAGCGCGGTTTGCCCGGCGGACAGCGCGCCATGATCGAAGAGCGCTTGCCACGCGGTCAATCCTGCGAGCGGGACCACTGCCGCCTCCACAAAGGACAGTGAGGCTGGCGCCGGAGCGAGGTCGCGCACCTCGACAGCGATATACTCAGCCGCCGCGCCGTCGCGGTACCAGTCGGTCAGGCCGTAGACCGCCGCGCCAACCGCCAGTCCAGTCGTCCCATAGCCGAGCGCCGTGACCGTCCCGGCGACCTCGTGAGCCGGAATGACCGGGCGACGATCTCGCCCAGCGCGGTCTTCCCAGGTCGGTGGCCAACTCAGTTCGGTGGGCGTAAAGCTTGCCGCGTGGACGCGAACGAGCGCATCGCCAATCCCGATGGGGGGAACTGACGCCGTCTCGTAGACCAGCTGCTCAGGTCCCCCATGCTCGTGGAGGCGGAGCGCATGCATCGTCTGCCCGGCGGACAGTTGAGCTTCGACACTTTCGCTGACACTCATACTCTGCTCCTTGCTGCCAGCAGGCGTATGAACACGTGGTCCTGCCTATACGGCCGTCCCACTGTACGTCATAAAGCAACATACCATGACAGCCTTGAGGCGCATATTTCATTCCTACCTGCGCCGTCGCCATGAGACAAACATCGCTGTACGTGTGATGGGCTATGACTACAGTCAGAGATGAATGACAAGTGTCGCTGGACGACCGTGTATGCCATCTGCACGTACGCGCAGGTGGCCCGTCTCATTCAGCGCACACGACTACGCGCCATATCTCAGCGCGAAGCAGAACAGGAGGAAATGTATGAAGCCACGAATTGAGTATCGGAAAGTCGCGCCCGGCGTCATGGAGGCCATGAGCGGCCTCGAACGCGCTCTGGCGAGCAGCGGTCTGGAGCCATCATTACTCGACCTGGTCAAGCTGCGGGCCTCGCAGATCAATGGCTGCGCTTATTGCATTGACATGCACACGAAGGACGCGCGGGCTCGCGGCGAGAGCGAGCAGCGGCTCTACGAGCTGAACGCCTGGCGCGAGACGCCGTTCTATTCGGAACGCGAACGCGCGGCGCTAGACTGGACCGAAGCGGTGACGCTCGTCGCGGATGGCCATGTGCCGGACGAGGTCTACGAGCGTGTACGCCAGCAGTTCACCGAGCAGGAACTGGTGAATCTGACGCTGGCCGTCGTCGCCATCAACGGCTGGAATCGCTTCGCGATCAGCTTCCGCGCCGTGCCAGGAACGTATCAGCCACGCTCGCATGACCAGGCGCATCTCGCGCCAGCAGGCGCCTGATCCGTAAGGGCGCTCCGCGCTCGGCGCGAAACGGCTCCTTCGCCAGTCGAGCGTTCTCGGCGATCAACGCGGCGCTGCGTACGATGGGCGAGCGACAAATCGCCTCGCCCATCCTGGATGTGCGCGCGCATGCCGGACGCATAGCGACTGGCATCAGTAGCCAGTCGCTAGCGCAGGCCAGCGTCGTCAAGACCCCAATCGAAAGTGGTCGGCGTTGAGCTTGGTATACTCCTGCCACTGTTCGGGTACGGCGCTCTCCTCGAAGATGGCGGTAACAGGGCAGGCTGGCTCACAGGCGCCGCAGTCAATGCACTCGTCGGGGTTGATGTAGAGCTGCTGAAAGTCGTCGTAGTCGGACTCGCCCTCGGCTGGGTGGATGCAGTCCACCGGGCAGACATCCACGCACGAGCCATCTTTGACGCCGATGCACGGCTGCGTGATCACATAGGTCATCAGACTCTCACCAGCGCTTTCTCTGAGTTCGCCACCTGGGCGCCTTCCCTCGACGCCCATCGCCCATATCTGCTCGCCGCTGCTCGTTGAGTCCCAGTCGTCTAGTGTGCGGCGGGGACGAGCCGCGCCGTCAACGTGATGTCCACGTTGCCACGCAACGCATTGGAGATCGGGCAAAATTGTTCGGCTGCCCGCGCGGCGTCCGTGAACTGCTCATCCGTAATGCCCGCCACGGCGCCCTCTGCGTTCAGCGCCACCCGGCTGACTTTAAAGCCATCCGTCGTCTGCTCGAACGTACAGTCCGCCGCAACGGAGAGATGCTGAGGCGGTGTACCTCGATCTTCGAGGATGTGAGCGAATGCCATCGCATAACAGCTCGCATGCGCAGCGGCCAGCAGTTCTTCCGGGCTGGTTTTGCCCTTGGCATGTCCCGTGCGCGAAGCCCACGAGACCGGCAGCTCGCTCGCCGCTCCCTCACCCAAGGAGAGCTTGCCGCTCCCTGTGCCGAGGACACCGTCCCAGCTCACCGAGGCGTGTTGGGTTGCCTGTAGCATAGTTCTTCCTCCAGCGTCGCGCGTGCGACGCCTCTGGCAAGGAGGGAAAGGACGAGACTGCTTCCTCGCTGCCTCGAACGCCCGTCTTGACGATGGACGCCGCACTGCCATCCCACTACCCGCACGCTCACCGTCCCTCAGCGCATCCTTCCCGGTCCGTTCATGGGTAGCGGATTGAATTCACACCACCCGCGCTCTCAATACTATCACCCTCCACCGGACCAATCAGCGACATTTGTCACCCTCTGCGAGTGCGCATATGGCTGCCAGCTTGCAGGGTGTGCGCGCGCTGGCGAGGAGCGACGCTATCCTTCACCTCAAGACGCTCACCTTCTCGCGCACCTCGCGCACGTCCAAAGCCGAACATTATCTGGCGGACGCCGTAGTCGTGGTCAGATACTCCTCCCATGTGATTGCGCCAAAGGCATGTTCCGGCGCGAGGATGGAGCCGCTGCGCCATGCGTCGAACAGCGCACTCTGGGAAGGCTCAGCGTGCACCTGCACGGCCTGTCCGGGGCGACGCACGCGCAGGTAAGTCGTCGCCATCGTCGCCAGGTCGAGCGCCTGCGGGCCGCCCATCACTGCGATGTGGCTCAGCGGGCCAAGTTCGGCCAGCGCCACCAGCCGCTCCGCCACCTCGCCAACGTCAATGCTCTGCACGCGCACACCCATCGGCACGGCGACCTCCGATTGTGTGTCAACGCCCAGCGACTGCAAGCGGGAGGCAATGAAGCCGTGGAACTGGGTAGCGCGCAGGATGCTCCATGGCAAGCCAGACGCCGCGATCAGCGCTTCGGCGGCGTTTTTCGCGACGTAATAGGGCATGCTGGAGCGGTCAACGCCGACGATGGAGATGTAGATGATATGCGGCGGTCTGGCGCTCGTTGCTGCAGCGGCGAGCAGATTGCGTGTGCCTCCTACATCGGTCCCCAGCGCCTGGTGAGAGTCTGAGGCCAGGTGCATGACGATCTCCATGCCATCGAGCGCCGCAGCCAGCCCTGCGCCTGTCAGCAGGTCGCCGGGCGCCGCTACGACCCCCTCCGACTTCGCGGGAGACGTGTGATGGGTGAGGATACGGACACGATGGTTCCTCGCGATCAAGCGCGCAACGACCTCACGTCCGAGCGGGCCAGTCCCGCCGGTCACGAGAATGTTTGTCACAGTAGCCTCCTCGTTTGCTGGCCCAGTCTTCTTTCTCCCCGTCTGGCCTGCATCCGCATCACGCGCATCTGCCGGGCCACTGCGGAGTATGCCGTTGCGCTCGCCATGCAGGGCGTGTCGCCGCCGCCCAGGCAGCGCATGAGATGGGAGATAGCCGCCGTCGCGGGCAGGCGCCGGTCGAGCTACGTGCGCCGCTACGCACAGGTGGATTCGAGGAGGCTACAGCGGAGGCGCCAGATTATCCGCTGGCGTTGCTGGAGCTTCACGCGAGCAGGCTGACACGGGTAAGATGTCGTACCCATCGCGCTTCGACTACTGCCAATTCCTGTTTGGCCGAGATTGTTGCGCCAGCCCTCACCCAGCCCCTCCCCCACTGGGCGGGGGGAGTCCGGCAAGCCCCTCTCCCGCCGCAGCGGGGGAGGGGTTGGAGAGGGGGCAGCCAGCGCAAACATCACAAGGCCGGCTTACTTGTGATAGGACCGTCAAGGGAGTGGTTGCGGGTTGGATGGACGGACCTCAATCATCCCGTCGCGCACGCGAGTCTCGTAGACCGGCTGCGGAAAGGTCGTGGGGCCGTTCAGGATGGCGCCGTCATCCAGGCGGAAGCGCGACCCATGCCACGGGCAGGTCACGCTGCACTCGCCGAGCGTTCCCTCTGAGAGCGGGCCGCCGAGGTGCGCACAGACCTCAGCGAGCGCGTAGACCTGATCGTGCTGGCGAACCAGGAGAACTGGCACGTTCGCGATGGTCGCGCGCTTCAGGTCGCCCTCGTGCAGCTCGTCGTCGGCAAGCGCTGGTTGCCAGGTCTCCGGCAGTTCTTGCTCTGGGATATGCGTCACGCCGAGACGCTGGCCAAAGACAAGGTCGCCGCCGATGTAGCCAGAGACGAGCACAAACCCGTAGCCGATGAGCGCCGTCACCCGGCCCGCGCCGCGCTTGCGGTTCAGGCGGCAGGCGAGCGATGCGCCGTAGAGGCCGAGCGCGACGACATTGAGCAGCGCGTGAGTAAGCCCGAGCCGCCGCTGGCGACCGACAGTATATTGCCACTGCGCTGCGCCAGTGAGGGCGGCGGCGACTGCGCCGAGTATCCCGGCGCCAAGCGCGGTGTCCGCGCCTGTGCTGAAATCCGGTCTGCCGGTGATCATCTCCAGTCCGTCCAGGGCGAGTGTGACAGTCCAGGCGCCGATGGGGATGTCCGTCAGCATGGGATGCAGCGGGTGGCCGAGCCAGACGCCGTTGAGGAAGTCGTCGAGTCTGGTAGGGCCGCCAGTGGGCCGCGTGAGAACCTTGCTCACTGCGCCCGCGATTGTCTCGCTCGGCGCTTCGAGCCAGCTCTGATCCTCAATTACATTCATCGCCTCGAGCAGTTCCATCACGTTCTCCATCCTGCCGGGAGCGGCGCGCTCCGCCTGTTCGCGCCCTATGCGCTGAGTCCAAGAGCGGAGCGCTGCGCCTGGCGTCGAGGTTTTCCGCACGTCTCGCGCCATGTTCAGCGACGGCGATGCGCGTGCGAGTGGCTGGTTGACGTGATGGCACGCGCCCACTGTGGACGGTTACGCGCGCACGTAGGGCCGGATGGGACGCCCCATGTTGCCAGCATGCAGGCCGCGAGTCGCACTGAGCGCGGCAAGCGTCAGGTGGACTGGTCGCGTCTGGGGCGCGATTGGCAGGACCACAACGAGTATGCCGTTGCCGTACGTGACGTTGGCAAGCTCGCCATCCACGGTGGTCGGAAGCGCGATCACCCGCTCGTACTCGCCAGCGTCCCACTCGTTGAGAAGCTCATCCTTGAGGCCTTTCAGCTCGCCGCGCTGCCGCCCCCGAATGACCAGCGCCGGAGTCACAGTCACCTCAACGCTGATGTCGGCTGGCTCCAGGCCAGGCATCGGTACAGCCACCATCACGCGCAGTGGCGTGCGGTAGATCTTGGCTGGGACACTGTGCATCTGGTGGGTGGGCTGGATAGTCGCCATAGAATCCTCCTCGTCGGTATGCGCAGCCCGCGCTCAGCCGCAGGTAGCGGATTGCAGGTCGCGATGAAGGAGCCACGCGGGTGCTATGCCAAATACAGCATATCGCTATATCTGCCCGTTGTCGTTCTGCCAGTGGCCGCCCGGTACATTCCCTCATCCACGGCTGCAGCATGCTGTCGCTCAGCCATGACGCCACCAATGAAAGAACGTCCACTCAGCCTCCGCCATAGACGCGGCAGAGACTGAGCGGACGTCAGAGTCGATCTAGATGCCCGCCGCTCGTCACAGACAGAGCGGCGAGCGTTTACATGCTACTGGCCGCAATTGAACGGCTGCGACACTGCCGCGCTCGTCAGCACGGTCGGGTCTGGATAGCTGTAGGCCCCGCCTGTCGCGTCAGATGGGGTCTGCCCCATGAACCACTGGTGCAGCGCCTCATTCTGCACATGGTAGCTGAAGCCATTCATGGTGATCACGGCGTTGTCGTCCGGGAGTCCCTCGATCACATCGCCGGTCTCAAGATCGTTCTGGCAGTTGAAGCTCGACTGCCACCAGGGCGTGATGTTGTGAATGCCATCGGCCGCCACGAAGGGATCGTTGAAGGTTTCGCTCAGCTCGTGGCTGGAAGTCGTGACATCCTGCGGAGCGTCTTTGCCGCCGGAGAAGATGCCAGCGGTGATCCAACTGGAGTAGTTCATCACGTACTCACGCTGCAGGTTGTTGTTGCTCGCGTCGCCTGGCTCAAAGTCGAACGAGTGGAAGCCAAGGATGCAGCA
This sequence comes from Ktedonobacterales bacterium, assembly GCA_025936795.1. GTDB lineage: Bacteria > Chloroflexota > Ktedonobacteria > Ktedonobacterales > JADMIN01 > JAKAIY01. The sequence continues at coordinate 12,088 of JAICSR010000008.1, forward strand.
ATTCGACAGGTCGCCGATGTACAGGAACGTGTTGTTGAAGAAGAAGGTCGAGATGTCTTGCGTGGTGATGTCGCCCGCGTGCTCAGCCGCGCCGATCGGTGTGACGGTGTCGGTCACGGTGGCCGGGAAAAGCCCGTTCTCGAAGGTAACCGCATCTACCAGGACAAAGGCCACCGAGCCATCCGCATTGAGGCTGACAAAATAGTGGCCGCTTGGGATGGACATCGTGCGCTCAGCTTTCACCTGCGGAGCCAGCATCGTATGCCAGCTGGCCTTCTCCGAGGAGGCATATTCCGCCCGCTGGACGGCATCGGTGAACTGCGTTGGGGTTGGGCTGCTCGAATAGGTCGAGTTCTGGAAGATCGGGGATTGCAGCAGGTTGTTGAGATGGCTCATCGGATCGTCGGTGAATGCCACGTTGCCATTAGCGTCGAGCAGTTCCAGCTTCACTGGAACGATCGGTGCGTTGAACGTGGTCGTGCCACCCTGCTGGGCAGGTCTGCCAAGCGTGTTGGTAAACCACTCACGGGTAGGATTCCCGTTCGAGTCAAAGCCATTCTCGAAAAAGTGCTCGTTAAAACTTGTCACCGAGTCGGCGCCAGTCGTGCCGAACTCTGCGTGCCCCTGACCGTTGGTGTGGCCGCGCGGCGGCAGCGCCTTGAACTGCGCATGGCCATTGTTCTGCAACCAATTATTGGGGAGGACGTTCGGCCCTGCCGCAGCGTTTGCGCCATGCGGGCTGGCGAAAATGAACACGGCCACCAACATGGCGAGCAGGCTCAGGATGCTGACTCCAACGAGGAGCAGGCGGTTGGGTTTCCGCATGTGGATACTTGCACCTTTCTGGTTGAGCGCTTTCACCTGCGGCCTGGCTCCATCACCAGGTCGCGCGGAACAATGGGGAGCGCTCTCTTGCCCCGGAGCGTGTGTGAAGCAGAGAGACGAGAAGCCTCCCGGCTTCCGGCCAATTTCAGTTGATTCCTCCTTCCAACACGTCTGAGTAGCTGGGCGACGGAGTCATCAGCGGGACGCTAGCAAGCGCAACCTGATCGTGTGAACCCGTGTGAGGGGTGTGCAAGCGCCAGGCGCGCATGCCGCGCCTGGTGGGGAACCTTCCTGCCGATGAAGTGGGGCCCTTCCACTGAGTCAAGTGAGCTAGGTCAGTGGAGGGAGCAGGGCGGGTTTCCTGTCGCATTCACTCAGACGTAGCGCTCTTAGCATTTCATAACGGCTGAATCAGCGCCGCAATAACATCGCATGCTTGGCGCACTGACGGCCAGGCGATGTGGCGCTCGCACAACCTCAATTTTCACCGCTCAATACCTATATTCGCCCCCTGGTTACAGTTTGATGGAGTCGGCACGCCATACATTGCTGTGATGGGGACGACGAGGGGTGACGCGATGTGCGCTCGCCAGCGCATCCCTGGGCCCGCGCGGCTGGTCTGCGGCGCCATCAGCAACTATTCAGCGCCCACTCAGACCTATTTCAGGATGGCATGGTACAGTGAGCGCAGACAGAATTGGAACAGCGATGGCTTACCGTTGAGCCAGAACGCGCCCACTCATTGCTGAGTGCGTCCAAATCAGTTCTCAGGAGGCGTGACATGCAGCACTCGGTCTCCGCACATCCCCCGACTGCCCCAGTCCAGGCGTTCGTCGCCGATGTCGAGCGCATGCTCGACACTCAGGCTGCTGATGGCGACCGCGACGCCCTCGTCGCGGCGGTTCAGGGGCGTCTTGAGCCATTGCTCGCCACCCCTGATGTGTTGGCGCCCGATGACCGCATTCCCTGGCCCGACCACTATCGTCCGCACCTGCTGACCGTGGCGCCGAGCCGCCGATTCTCGGTGATGGCGCTGATCTGGCTACCCGGCCAGGTGACACCCATTCACGACCATATCTGCTGGTGTGTGGTGGGCGTGCTGGAAGGCGTCGAACGCGAGCAACGCTTCAGCCTGCGTCAAGACACCGCAGGCAGCCGCTGGTTGGCGCCGGGCGTTGACGCGCTCGTGGCGCCGGGTGAGGTATCGCGCCTGACCCCGCCAGATGAAAACATTCATCAGGTGCGCAATGCTGGCTCCACGCTTGCCATCTCGCTGCATGTCTACGGGGCGGACATCAGTGTCTGCGGCTCCAGCGTCAATCAGTGCTTCGACGATCTGCCGCTCCGTGAGGAATCTGGTATGGCGTCAGGCGCCCCTGTCGTCTGGCGCGAGCAATAGCCCAAACCCTCACCCTCGGCGCCCTCTCCCACAAGACAAGGGGGAATCGGAGCCTGTTCCCCTCGCCCTTTAGGCGAGAGGCTGGGGGTGAGGGCGCGCCATCGGGCGGCCAGGCGGAGCAATCGCGGCGCGTGGTCGGCGCTACGCGCCCTGGCGCTCCGCAGCGCACTGGGGAACATCATCGAAGGCGAGCAACGTGTCTGAGCGCAGACCGAGCCGCAGCGTCTCTAGCCCAATCACGTCGGCGGGCGCGATGTTGGCCAGATTGACATTCGATCCCAGGCGGCGAATGAAATACGTCTGCTGGTCTTTGCGCGGCGCTTCAAAGATGAGCCGACTCGTATCCAGCCCAGACGCCAGCATCTGCTCGATCAGCCCGTAGCGCACCTCGCCATCAGGGCGGAAGATGCCGCTCGTTCCGCTCTCACGCGCCTCGGTAATGACACGCTCGGCTCCGGCGTCCAGGTCTTCGTGAATGTAGTCAATCCATTGCCCTGGGTGCAGCTTGAGCGAGCGGTCGCTGTCTTTGTAGCCGACCTCGCTCAGCACATGGAAGTCTTGCGCGAAACTGCGGATGTGGCTCGCTTTGTCGGAATTAGAGAGCGCGATGGTGCCATTCGAGATTTCGACGTACTGGCACCCATAGCGCTGACAATAGTCGCGGTACGCCTCGACCTGACCCTGCGCCAGGAACTTTTCGAAGAGCGTACCGCCAAAATAATAGGCGATGCCGCGCTCGTTCAGGCAGGCGATTTTACGGTCGAGCATGTCGCTGACGACTGATGTTCCCCAGCCAAACTTGACCACATCAATCAGTTGGCTGGCGCCCTCGATCACGTCCTCGAAGTAGCGCGGAGGGACGCCGTTGTCAATCACGAGTGTCAGCCCGCGTGAGCGCGGCTTGACGGCGCGCTCAGGAAGCGCGAGCGCATTGGTATTCATGGTAACGTCATCTCCTGTCCGATGCGGCGCCGTAGCGCATGATAGACGCGCTCATGCCGCTCTCTGCTGCGCAAACAGCCATGCGAGAAACGTGTGATCGCTGTAGACCCGGACCCAGATGTCGTGATGGGCGCCTGGGACTTCGGTGTAGAGTGGATGACCTCCTGCGGCGGTAATCGCTGCGATCATCTCGCGCGAGGCGCTAGGGGGAACAGTCGTATCGAGCGCGCCATGAAAGTCCCAGATGGGCATGGTCGCGATGGCGCTGACCTGCGATGGATCGCCCGCGCCCGAAACCGGCGCGGCGGCGGCGAAGTCCTGCGGCCAGCGCTCGATGGCGTCCCACACGCCGAAGGCGCCCATCGAGATGCCGGTGATATAGACCCGATGGGTGTCCACGACTGAGGCGTACTGAGCCAGCGTCACCTGCAAGATTTCATGCGCGAGTGTGAGTGATGTCGTTGGGGTCGGCGCAAGCGTATAGACCCCCCGCTTGGGCGGCGCATCCACCCAGCGATTTGGGCTAGCGACCTGTGGCACGATGATGATGCTCGGCCAGTACGCCTGGACGGTCGGTGAACTCCACAGGCGAACGTAGGGATTGGTGATCAGCCGATTGCGGTTCTGGGCGACGCTCTGCGCGAGATTGCCGCGCTCGCCAACCCCATGCAGCAGCAGCACCACCGGGTAGCCCTTCGAGGCGCTGGTATGCCGCGTGACGAGCGCATCAGGGGGAATGTAGAGGTAATAGACCATCGTCGCGCCACCAGGATCGGTGTACGTGCGTGTGATAAAGCCATCCACCGCCGTCGGCGCCAGCGCGGATTGAACACCCAGGTGGCGCGCGTACTCGCCCAGTTCGCGCGTCTCAGCGGCGGCCGCAGCGCTGCCACTCGGACGCCGAGGCGTTCGTACAGGCTTCGCACTGCCACTGAGCGCGGAGGCCATGGCGAGCGCTCCGACGATGATGCAGAGGGCGCCCCAGAGTCGCTGCCGCTGGAACCGCTGCGTCCCGCGCCAGCGCACCCAGCGCATTATTCGTCGCATGGCGCGTCCTCGCTTGCAGCACGAGTCCGGCGGACGGCGCTTTCGTCGTCTACGCGGTCGCCAATCGGTGGTATCCGCGCGATCAGCCGGTCGTCCACCGTGGCAACGGTCGTGTGTCCCGCCAGGCGTAGCGCGAGCGTCAATTCATCGCGCAGGATACGCAGAACCGCTCGTACCCCATCTTCCCCATCGGCGGCCAGGCCCCAGATGACAGGTCGGCCAATCAACACTGCCCGCGCGCCTAGCGCCAGCGCGCGCAGGATGTCTACTCCGCGCCGAATGCCGCCGTCCACGTAGACTTCGCAGCGCCCATCCACTGCCGCGACCACTTCGGGCAGCGCATAGCGTGTTGGCAACGCGCCATCGAGCTGCCGCCCACCATGGTTCGAGACGGCGATGCCGTCCACGCCCGCTTCGACGGCGCGCTGCGCGTCCTCCGCCGCCAGAATGCCCTTGAGCACAATCGGCAGGGCGGTGCGTGCGCGCAGCCAGGCGATGACATCCCAGGTGAGCGGTAAACGCTGCCCACGGGTCAGCCAGTTCACCTGTGGCGCGGCGGCGAAATTGCCGAAGCTCACCGCTGGCGGGGGCGTAAACTGATTGCGGCGGTCACGCTCGCGGTTGCCGATATACGGCGCATCCACCGTCAACATCAGTGCGCGATACCCCGCCCGCTCGACCCGATGCAGCAGCTCCTCGTTGAACGCGGCATCGGGATAGAGGTACAGCTGAAACCAGAGCGGCGCGGGCTGCGCGCAGCCCGTGGCCGCAGCGGCGATCTCCTCCAGGCTGCGCGATGAGAGTGTGCTGGCGATCATCATGACGCCAGCGTCGCTCGCCGCCCGCGTGGTCGCTCGCTCAGCCTCCGCATGCACGAGCGCCTGGAGCGACATCGGCGCGATCATCGCAGGGAACGCCAGCGGCGCGCCAAGCGCAGTCGTGCTGGTGTCGCAGCGCGTGACATCTACGAGCGTGCGCGGACGCAGCCAGACATCGCCCCAGGCGCGCTCATTCGCCCGCAGCGTGCGCTCATCCTCGCTGCCCTGCGCATAGGTGTCCCAGACCTGCGGGTCCATGACGGATTGGGCCAGCGCGGCAAAGTCGTGGAGGTTGGATGGGCCGCGCATCGTCGTCTTGATCGTTGACACGGTTCACTCTCCTCCCGTGCGCGCATTGGCCAGGTCGTGGCTTGCGTCAGCGTCATTCCGCCCCAGCGCAGGTGGAGTGGAGCGTGCGCGCTGGTAGCGCGTGGTCCGCTTCACCTGGCCAGTCTGGCCAGCCTGGCTGGTTTGGCTCGCCGCCGCACGCGTGGGGAACACCACAAGCGCTGGCAGCTTACGCCAGGCTGCGCCATTCGCGGCGGCCACAGGCGCGATGCGCGCTCTGGCGGTGGCGCGCCAGGCGCCCCACTGCGCAAGCCAACGCGCGAGCCACGGCGGAGTGGGACCAGGTCGCCCCATCAGCCGACTCAGCACAGGCGTCTTCAGCAGCGCTATCGTGACGCCAACCGATCCGGCGGCGGTGATGACCCAGAGCAGCGTCACTGTCAGCGCGACCGGCATCCACGCGCGCACTGCGGGCGCGACCACGGCGAGCGCGGCGCCCAGCAGCAGGGGATGGACCAGATACACGCCAAACGCTGCATCTGAGAGATTGCTCCAGATGCGCTCGGCGCGCTTCGCGTTGTGGCGCGCTGTCCGCTGCGCCAGCGTGAGCGCCAGCCAGTAGAGGAACGCAATCGCGCCGAGACTATACGGCGCCATCATCGGTTGCAGCACCGCGACCGCGTCGCTGATGCGGACATGCAGCGCCAGGACCTGGACCAGAAAGTTCGCCTCCAGCGCCACCAGCGCCGCAATTCCGCCGCAGATCACCCAACCACTATGGCGCGACAGAAACGCCTTGATCTGCGGCAGATGCAGCGCAACGAGTGCGCCAAGCACGAAGTAGAACTGGTAGACCAGCACAAAGCGGTCAAAAAACTGATTGACGAATGTGCTGACGCCGGGCGTCAGTGACAACGTCGGCAGGACCAGATGATCCAGAAAGAGGATGACCACTTCGAGGGCAAAACTCACGGCGAGAGTTACCTTCAGGTGGCGCGCCAGATGTGGCAGGAGCCGCAGCACCACGGGGAATATCAGGTAGAACTCCAGCGTGAGCAGGATGTAATACAACTGATAGGAGGCGTCGCCGGTGAGAATCGCGGTCAGCGAGGTCCAGATGAACCCGCCGATCGAGGTGGGTCGCTTGTTGGCGATGACGTAGATCAGCGTCCAGATGGTGTAGGGCAGCAGCACCCCCAGGGCGCGCTTCCGCCAGAACCGCCCGGTGTCGAACGGCTTGCCGTAGTAGACATACACCAGCGCGAGCGCCGTGATGAACATGAAGACTTCGCGGGTGAAGTGGAAGCTCGTGATGAATGCATTCTGCAACGTCAGCGCGCCCGGCGTTGGGTCGAGAAATGTACTGTTGCCCAACGTATGCACCGCGACGACCGAGAGCGCAGTGATGATGCGCAGTCGGTCGAGTTCGCTCAGATGCGGTTTGCGCATCGTCGGCGCTGGGCGCGCCACGGACGTTTCGCTCACGGCGCTGTTCATCGTGCGCGTTGCGCCTTTCTCACGCGGCTGGGCGACGCTTCGCGCGCATAGCTCGCTCGGCTACTTCCCCGCGAGGTGATCTGCGGCGCGTCGCCAACGGCTTCAGCATGCTCAGCAAGCTCCGGGAGCGCCACCTGACTCTGCTGCGCCCACTCGTCACGCAGGCGTGGACGGTCAAGCTTGCCAGCGGCGGTGCGCGGCATTGCCGCCAGTGGAACGATCAGCGCGGGCAACTTGTATTTGGCGAGCCGTTCGGCGCAATGCGCGCGCAGACTCGCTTCGAGGGCTACGCTCCAGGGGTCGCGCAGGGTGACACAGGCGATCACCTGTTCGCCATAGAGCGTGTCTGGCGCGCCGACGACTGCGGCCTCAGTCACGGCGGGATGGGCCAGCAGCGTCTCCTCGACCTCGCGCGGGGCGACATTTTCACCGCCATGAATGATGATGTCGCGCTGGCGACCAGTCAGGAACAGATAGCCATCCTCATCCTGGTAGCCAAGATCGCCCGTGCGAAACCAACCATCGCGAAATGCCTGCGCGCCGCGCCCCTCAGTGTAGGCCGTGATGACGCTTGGCCCACTGACACAGACCTCGCCAATCACTCCCGGCGTCACATCGCGCAGTGGCGCGGCGCGGTCGTCGGCCTGCGCTGGCGTTGCGATGCGCAGGCGAACCCCGGCTGGCAGCCCGACTGAGCCTGGCTTGCGCGGGCGTGGCGGCGTCGGATTGCAGAAGATCTGGCTCGCCGCCTCGGTCAGCCCGTAGGTCTCGATGACGGGGACGCCAAAGCGCTGCTCGAAGCGCTGCATGTGCGCGGCAGGCAGCGGAGCCGATGCGCTGCGCACAAAGCGCAGTGAGTCGGCGATGGCGTCAGGCGCATCGCCCTCGAGCAGCAGCGCGATGATGGTGGGAACGAGGCTCGCCCACGTCACGCGGTAGCGCTCGATCCACGACCAGAACTGGCTCCGGCTGAACTGCGGCGCGATGACGACCGCGCTGCCCGTCATCAGCGACGCACACAGGCTGACGACCGGCGCGTTGATATGGAAGAAGGGCAGCGCCGTCAGGCCGCGATCATCGGGTGTCAGGCCGTGGCTGGTGCGAATCTGCTCCGCCGTCCAGGCGATCTGCCGCGCCTGGAGCAGCACCCCCTTCGGCTCGCCGGTCGAGCCGGATGTGGTGAGAAAGACAGCGCCAGGGCGCGGAGCGCGCATAGATGCGGCGCGGGCGGCCAGCGTTGCGCTGGGCGTTGGCGCTCCATCTGCACCCAGCCAGCGCGTGAGATCGCGAGTGGTGATGCGCTCTGGCGCGGCCACCTCCGCATCCGCCAGCGCATCCATCAGCACAGCCGAGAGCGCGCCCGACGTGTGGTCGCTCTCGTCCGCCAGCAGCGTATCGGGTGGCATGCGCTTGAGCAGTGCGCTGATCTCTGGCATGGGGGCGGCGGTTGGCAGAGGGAGCAGCGTGTGGCCGCCCGTCAGCGCCGCGACCCAGGCGAGCGCAGTGAACACGCCACCGGGCGCATACAGCGCGATGCGACGTGGCTGCTCGCCCAGTCGTTGACGCAGCGCGAGGGTCGCGGCGAAGAACGCGCCATAGGACAGAGTCAGGCCGCTCTCAGCCTCAATCACGCACGGCGCATCCGGACGCGCCAGCGCCCACTGCTGGAGGCGCGTAAAGAGCGCCAGATCGAGCGCCTCACCTGGCGCCGTTGATCGATCACTGCGAAGCGCTGCCACCCGCGATCACCTTCCTCGTACTGTTGTCTATCGTCCGTCTGTCGTCGAGTTCTGGCTACGGCCCTGACGTGACGACCCTGCGCTAGTGGCTGCGACCACCAGCATGCCTGGCCTGCCTATGCGGGCTGAGGCGATATTACCAAAAGTCTAGCAGCCGTGGCTGAACGAATTGCGAAGAGAACCTGAATGTCAACTGAATATGATTGGTTGTTCTGAGCGCGCGTGACGCTGGCAGTGCGCTTGCGGTTGGTGTCCTTACGTGTGCGCGCAGGCGCCGGGCCTGCATGCCAGAGAGCGGCGTAGTTCCAGAGCGGGTCATGCCTGAGTGGCGCCTGTCGAGCGCCGGAGCCTCAACCATCTGGCGGGCGACTGCGCCCGTTCATCTGGCCACAGCGGTTGATGAGAGTCGCATGAGAAAACTCACACAGGTTGCGCAATCACGATGCGCGTCGTGGCCTGATGCGTCGCATTCGTACCATAATTCCGTTGTATTGCATAAAGGCGCAACAGATGTGTCCAGATCATCGCATGGCGAGGCATCGCGAGCGCGGTGAACGTGAGCGCGAACGCGCCTGAGCGCAAGAGCGCGTGAGACGACGGCGTCAGACTCAGGCCACAGCGCAGACACGATAGCGCTGCGGGCCGCAGGAGGAATCCATGAGTGTGAGCAGCATGCCAGCGCCACTGCGGGTGTTGGTGGTGGACGACGAGCCGCATATTGTCGAATTCCTGCAAATGGGGTTCGAGTACGAGGGTTTCGCCGTCTCCGTGGCCTATGACGCCGACGAGGCGTTGCAGCTTGCGCGCCAGGCCCCGCACGACATCGCCATTCTCGATGTGATGCTTGGCGAGACGAGCGGGATCGAGGTCGCCAGGCGGCTGCGCGCCTCCGACGAGCTGGGCATCATCATACTGACGGCGCGGTCATCCACGGCTGAGCGCATCGCTGGCCTCGACCTGGGCGCCGATGACTACGTGACGAAGCCGTTTGACTTCAAGGAGCTGATGGCGCGCGTGCGTGCGGTCCTCCGGCGGCGCGGCAAGGCGACGAATCACATCCTGACCTTTGAGGACATCTCGCTCGACCGCGAAGCGCACTGGGTCATGCGCGGCGAGCGGGTGATTGACCTGACACCGCGCGAGTTTGAGTTGTTGGCGCTCTTTCTGGCGCATCCACGCCAGGTGCTTGCGCGCGACGTGATCTTTGCGCATGTCTGGGGATTCGATTACGATGGCGACCAGAATGTGCTGGAGGTCTTCATCCGCCATCTCCGCGAGAAACTGGGCGAGGCGCCGACGCAGCCGTTGCACACGGTGCGAGGGATTGGCTATGTTCTCCGCTGAGCCGCGCGACCTTCCTGGCGTGGAACGGGTACGGCTGGCCGAGCAGCAGGCGCCATGGCGCGCTCGCCTGGCGCGCTTGCCTGGCGCGCTGAAAAAACTGCTCGCGCGGGCGCCGCTGCGGGTGCGCTTGACGGCGCTGATTTTCGCGCTGGTGGTCGTGCTCGTCGGCGGCATCGGCGCGCTGATCTCCATCTCTGAGCAGCAGACGCTCTACACAACCCAGGCGCTCGCGCTGCGTAACGAATCACGCCTGGCAGCGCAGAGCCTGCGTCGCCAGGCCATCGCGCCAGCGCCCGCAAGCACGGCGCTCTCCCCGGCCACCGGGCAGCCATCAGAAGCGCTTACCGCCTCGCTGCGAGTCGTGACCGAGCGGTTGACGAATGCGAACACGGGCGTCATTATCTGGAGCGCCACTGGTCAGGAGCTCATGACGAGCGAACAGGTCGAAGCGCTCCCTGGGCAGGCGATCCCGCGTCTGGTCGTTCCATCCAGAGCGACGCTACGCCAGGCATTGAGCGTCGTCCCTGCGAATGACGCCTATTCCATTGTGCGCGATGCGGCGGGACACGATCAATTGCTGGTGCTGGCGCCGCTTGTCAGCACGCAGACCCACAAAATGGTTGCGGTTCTGCAGGTCAGCACACCACTCCAGCCCATCGCCGATGCAGTCTCGCGCACGCGGGCGATTGTGTCGGTGAGCGTACTCCTGGCGCTGGCGCTGGCTGCAGCGCTAACGGTTCCCCTGGTTAGCGCTGGCCTACGCCCGCTCGCAGCAATGGAGCGCACCAGTCGGCGCATCGCAGGGGGTGATCTCTCGCTACGCCTGGAGGAGCCGCTGACGCAGGATGAGGTGGGACAACTCACCCGCTCCTTCAATACGATGGTGCGCCAGATGGAGAGCACGATCACCCGCCAGCGCCAGTTCGTCGCCGACGTCTCGCATGAGCTGCGCACGCCGCTGACGGCGCTCAACGGCGAACTGGAGATGCTACTGCTCGGCGCCGATCGGGGCAACGTTGAGGGTGTGCGGCGACTCGCGCGCGGCATGCATGCGGAGATCGGTCGCCTGGGCCGCCTGGTCGAAGACCTGCTGACGCTGGCGCAGTTCGACGAGGGGCAGGCCGAACTCACACTGCAGCCAACTAACGTGGCGCATCTGATCGAACAGGTCGCAGAGCATGGCCGCGCGTTGGCCAACGGACAGCGCATCGAGACGGTGATCGCGTCAAATCTCCCGACCATCACCGCCGACCCGGATCGCCTGCAACAGGCGCTCTTGAACCTGCTGGAAAACGCGCTCAAATACACTCCATCAGATGGCAGCATCCGTCTGAGCGCGCGCCTGGTGGGCGAAGGACCCAAGCGGATGTTGCTGACGCAGGTCGCCGATACGGGCGCTGGAGTCGCGCCAGACGCGCTGCCGCACATCTTCGACCGCTTCTATCGTGCCGACGCAGCGCGCAAGCGTGGGACGGGCCGCCCAGCCGGAGCCGGACTGGGCCTCTCTATTGTGAAGAGCCTGGTCGAAGCGCAGGGCGGCGTGGTCTCCATCACCAGCGAGCGGGCGCACGGAACGACGGTGACACTCGCCTTTCCAGTGACCGCCGGGCCGCGCGCGCTACCAGCGGCGCCTGCAAGCTAGCGGAGCCGCGCCGAGGCCTGCGCATGCCTACGCGCTGTTGCGCCGCCAGCGTTCGCCAGCGCTTAGCGCTTGGAGCTGGCCGGCCTGGATTGGGATGCGTGGGATGCGTCGGGATGGAGATGCTGCTCGAACCGGTGATGGATCCGTTCGAGACTGTGAATGACCTGGCGCAGATCGGCCTCATCGCCTTCGATGATCGCGCAGATGCGCGCCTGATGGGCCACAAAGACCTCGTCATGCAGCTGGCGGCCCTTGGCTGTCAGTGTCAGCATGGTCACGCGCCGGTCGTGCGGAGCGGGGCTGCGCTGGATGAGCTCGGCTCCTTCGAGGCGGTCCGCGATTGCCGTGATGTTGCTCTTATCAGTGAACAACAAGCGACTGAGATCAATCATGGACAGCCCATCGGCCTCACTCAAGTGGTGCAGCGCCCAGAACTGCCGGGCGCTGAGGCCAAACTCCCCGAAGAACTGACGATCGGTGTCATCGAGCAGGTAGAACAGATCGGTGAGCAGCAAATAGAGGCTTTGTTCGGGTCCATGCGGTCCATGATGCGCCGAGTGAGCGAGCTTCATATGCGCTTCCTGTCTGGACTTCCGATAGTCCACGCAGTATATTCGACCGCTCCTCGATACACGCCACATCTGAAAGCGGCAGACATACTGCGATGGTTGGAGGCGACCGCTGTCCCCTGGGAAGTGGGTTGTTACACTGCCTGCTCTTGAAGAGTATACTGACCGACCGTTCACGTGTCAACAGTTTAAGACACTGCTGTTTACGCTGGTGTCGCGCGAAACATCTGGCGTGGCGGGCGGTGTCTCCGCATATGGGGGTTTGCCCACTCGCGCGCGGTGTTGTACCGTAGTACCACCTGCGCGTTGTGGCGCCGCTGCGCCAGCGCGAAACGCAGAGGGGAGCATGTGGAAAGGACGAACCTATGGAGGCGCCCGAACGCCAGCGAACCCCGGTTGAGACGCCGACCGCCGAGCGGCCCACCAGGCCCGGTTTCTCTATCACCATCGCGCCACATACGATCTGGTATGCGGCAGGAGCGGTCGTCATCCTGGCGATCCTCTGGCTGCTCGTCACAAAGGCGCTGGTGGCGCTGCTGATTTTGTTCGTCGCCATCATCATCGGCGAGGCGGCGCGGCCCATCGTGCTGCTGCTCGAACGGCGACGTGTGCCGCGCCCGCTGGGCGTCGTGTTGGTGCTGCTGGTCGCCGCCGCCGTCTTCGGCATTCTCATCTGGATCATGCTGACGCCGCTGATCGCTGAGGTGGGCGCGCTCTCGGACAATGCGCCCACCTACACGCATCGGCTGCAAGACTTGATCGCCACCTGGAGCGCAGCGCTGCATACCAACGCGCAACTTGGCCCATTCTTCGACAGCATCGCCGGTCAGGTGTTCAGCAGCTTGCAAGGGCTGGTCCCCTCGCTGATCAGTGTGCCGTTCACGCTGCTCTCAGGCGCGTTTGGCGCGCTGCTGAGCCTGGTTGTCACGCTGACGATCACGGTCTTCTGGCTGTCTAGCTCGACCAAGCTCAAAACCTTCCTGCTCGGCCTCTTTCCTGAGCGGCTTCAGCCGAATGTTGACGTCATCTTCGCCGACATGGGGCGCAGCCTGGGTGGCTATGTGCGCGGTGTGCTGATCGCTATGGTGCTAATCGGCGTCTTCACCGGGCTGGGCCTGGGCGTGCTGGGTGTCCCGTATGCGCTGCTGCTCGGCGTGCTGGCGGGGCTGACGGAGTGCATCCCCTATATCGGGCCGTGGCTGAGCGGAGCCGTCTCGGTGGTCGTGGCGCTGGTGACGGTAGACCCGCTCAAGGCGCTGGAGGTCGTCGTGCTCTTCCTGCTGGTGCAGCAACTTGAGGGCAATCTGGTGCAGCCGCTGGTGATGAGCCGCTCAGTGCACCTGGACCCGCTGCTCGTGCTGATCGCCATCCTGATAGGCAGCGAACTGCTCGGGCTGTTTGGCGCAGTGCTCGCCGTCCCGTTCGCCGCGCTGATCCAGTCGCTCGTCACCTACGCGATTGCGCCGATGATACGACGCGCGTCGGGTCGAGACGAGCCGCCGCCAGCAAAAGCAGCCGCCAAGCCAGCGCCAGCGGAGGCGCCTACCTCCGCCTGAGCGCGCCACTGGCGAGCCTGCGCGCGAAGCGGCTGGTGGATTGCCGCTTCGCGCGCTTTCAGCCAATGTATTCGCGCATGAGCGCAGGCATGGGTTTATCCATGATCCTGAGATAGATGGTGACCTTGCCAAAGAAAATGAGGATCGCCTGGAGATACGCATCGAGTTGGAAGTCAACTGGCAGACTCGAACCCTTGCCGCGATCAACCGACTTTTTCAAATCGTCGTCTGAGAAACCCGCAACGATCGCTTGCAATTCGCCGTCCAACTGCTCGAACCACTCCTTGAGGCGCGCGACGCTTTGCGCCAACCCAGCGTCTGTGTTGCGATAGGACCAGTCCTGCTGGAATGTCTTCAAGGATTGAATGTACGAATATTCGACCTCGCCCAGTTCTCGGCAGAGCGCGCCCAATGGCATCGTTTCGCCACCGGGACTGAAGGCGAGATCAGCATCGGTCAACAGATCCAGCGCCTGCGTTCGCATGAAGTGGGCGCCTTCAATCCACGCCCACTTCTCCTCATAGTAACGATTCATGGCATCCCTCTCAGCCAGTCCGACGACTACAGACGGACGACGCTTCAGGCGGTTGGCAATACGCCGCGCCGAAGAGCATACCACGATGGGGCTGCGTCCATGCCACGAGCGGATTGAGCGGCTCAAAGGCGCGCCAGATGGCGTAGCCCATGACGTGACGTAGCCCATGCAGGCCAGTCGTAGGCGAAATGTTCCAGCGCGCGGCGGCGCGCATGGTATGCTTGCTGCATGCGGGCGGTTGGGCGGCGCAGCCTGCGAGCGCTCGCTGGGTCGCCCATCGTGAGGGAGCGAGCGGCAGTGTACCTCAAGCGCCTGGAGTTGCAGGGATTCAAGAGCTTCGCGCCGCGCACGACGCTGGAGTTCAGCCCCGGCGTGACTGCTATCGTAGGCCCAAATGGCTCGGGCAAGAGCAATATCGCAGACGCCATTCGCTGGGTGCTGGGCGAACAGAGCATGCGCCAGTTGCGCGGCAAGAAGAGCGATGACGTAATCTTCGCTGGCGGCCAGAGTCGCGCGCCGATGCAGATGGCGCAGGTCGGCCTGACGCTCGACAACACCTCCGGCTGGATTCCCTCCGACTTCAGCGAAATCGCCATCGCGCGGCGCAGCTTCCGCTCCGGCGAGATGGAATATCTCAGCAACGCCCAGCGTGTGCGCCTGAAGGATGTGCTGCTGCTGCTGGCGCAGGCGCGCATCGGCCACGACTCGTACACCGTCGTTGGCCAGGGCATGATTGATCAGGCGCTGAGTCTGCGCGCCGATGAGCGACGCGCGCTCTTCGAGGATGCGGCAGGCATCCGCGGATTCCAGGCGCAGCGCAACGACGCCGAGCAGAAGCTGACGCTGACGCAGACCAACCTCTCGCGCCTGCGCGACATCATCGGCGAGATCGAGCCGCGCCTCGCTCCCCTGGCCGAGCAGGCGCGGCGCGCGCACGAGTTCTCCGGCGCACGTGAGGAGCTGACGCGCCTGCTGCGTGTCTGGTATCGGCGGCAGTGGCGCGAGCTTCAGGCGACGCGGCTGGCGGCTGAGGCGAGCGAGAGCCAGCTTGGCGCGCGTATCCAGACGCTTCAGGCGTCGCTAGCGGAAGAGGAGGAGGCTGCGCGCACACTCCGTGAGGCGCGCGAGGCGCTGATCGCCGAGATTGGCGTGCTGCGGCGTGAGCGCGGCGAGGCGTCGGGCAGGCTCCAGGCGACGGAGCGCGATCTGGCGGTGGGCAAGGAGCGGCTGGCCAGCCTCAGCCGTCAGCGCCTCGATCTGGATGGCGAGCAGGAGCAACAGGTCGAAGCGGTGGACGTGGCGCGAGCGCATGTCGGCGCGCTGGAGGCGCAGATCGAGCAGGCCGAGGCGCGCGCGGACGTGGTCGCCGCCGAGGTAGACCGGCTCGAACGCGATCAGCATGGCGCCCGCCAGGAGCAGGAGCGCGCCGAGGCGCAACTGCGCGCAGCCCAGCGCGACGCCATCCAGGCGCAGGCGCGCATTGGCGCAGCGCAGACCGAGCTTGGCCGATTGCAGCGCCAGCTTGGGGAGCGCAATCGCGCGCTGGCAGCCCGGCGCGAAGCGGTGGCCGCTGCGCAACGCAAGCTCGACGCCGCCAATGCCCAGCACGAGGAGCGCCGCCAGGCCTTCGAGGTGGCGCGGCAATCAGTCGAGGCGCTAGTTGCCGAGCGCGAAACGCTGACGCGCGAACTGATTGACGGGCAGGCCGAGATCGAGCGGCTGCGCGCGGCGGTGGCCGACGCAGAGCGCGAGCGCAAGGCGGCGGCTGATCGGCTGGCCTTGCTGGAGGAGTGGCGCCGCAACCTGGACGGGTTCGGCGCTGGCGTGCAGGCGCTGCTGCGTGCGCCAGACGAGCAGCGTCCGCCAATGCTGGGCGTCGTGGCCCAGGTGATACAGGTCACCGCTGGGCTGGAGCTTGCCGTCGAGGCGGCGCTGGGACCATTCTTGCAGGCGGTGGTGGTGGCGCACGCGGAGGATGCGCGGCAGGCGGCGGCCTGGCTGCGCGCAGGCAGCGCCGGGCATGCGCTCTTCCTCTGGGCGACCGATGACGCTGGCGACGC
>JAICSR010000412.1 GCA_025936795.1 Ktedonobacterales bacterium
CCGCCTGGAAGGAGGTGTGGATTTGCCCTAGCCCGCGCGGCCACCTCCAGGCGACGGGACGCGATGCGAAGGGGCGCAAGCAGTATCGCTATCACGAGCGGTGGGCCACAGCGCGCGATGAGGTCAAATACGAGCGGATGGTCGCATTTGGCGAGGCGCTGCCGACGATTCGTGAGCAGGTGGCGCGTGACCTGGCGCGCAAGGGGCTGCCGCGCGAGAAGGCGCTCGCGACGGTGGTGGCGCTGCTCGATGATACGCTGGCGCGCGTTGGCAACGAGGAGTACGCCCGCGAAAACGACTCCTTCGGCCTGACAACTCTGCGCCAGGAGCATGTGGATGTGGATGGCGCAAGCGTCAGCTTCGAGTTTCGCGGCAAGAGTGGCAA
Source organism: Ktedonobacterales bacterium (assembly GCA_025936795.1). Lineage (GTDB taxonomy): Bacteria > Chloroflexota > Ktedonobacteria > Ktedonobacterales > JADMIN01 > JAKAIY01. The sequence continues at coordinate 386 of JAICSR010000412.1, forward strand.
GCGGCATCACATCGAGGTGCGCGACCGCAAGCTCGCCACTATCGTGCGCCGCTATCTCGACCTGCCTGGCTATGAGCTGTTCCAGTATCTCGACGAGCAAGGGCAGCGCCACGTCATCCAGTCGGACGACGTGAACGACTACCTGCGTGAGATCACCGGTCAGGACTTCACCGCCAAAGACTTTCGCACCTGGGGCGGCACGACGCTGGCGATGCGCAACCTGCGCGACCTGGGAGGCTTCGATTCAGAGACCGAGGCGCGCCAGCATGTGCAGGAGGCGATTGCGGCGGCGGCGCGGCGGCTGGGCAATACGCCCACGATCTGCCGCAAATCTTACGTCAATCCGCGCATCATCGAGGCCTATCTGGAGGGCGCGTTGCTCGCCGCCATTGCGCGTCTCTCCGCCACACCATTGCCACCTGGCCTCGACAAGTTGCGCCCGGAGGAGGCTGAGACGCTGCTGTTCCTCAAAGACCTGGAACGCGAGATTCCCGTCGCCAGTTAGCGGATGGAGGCGTGGCCGACGCAGACCTTGCGGTGGGAGCGGGCGGCAGGGCGCTGGCCGTTGGCGTGGGGATGTACATGGTGATGGTAATGGTCGAGAGATACGTGGACGAGGTGAAGCTGGTCGCTTGCCAGGAATTGGCGCTGAACCAGGCCTTGACACCCGCAAGCTGTTGATCCTGGAGCGATGCGGCGCCGAATTCGCCGCGATCATACGACACTACGAAGATGCGGTCATGCTCGGCGGCATAGCTCGCCAACGCTTCGGGGCTTGTCGGAGCGCTCGCCTGCTGCTGCCAGTTCCATGCGCCGGGTGAGTCGCTATCGAAGTGGGCCTGGCTGGGATAGGCGACGAGGTAGTAGTCCATCGGAATGGCGCACCAGGTGTCTGGGACGCAGACAATGCCATCGCCTGGGGCGTAGCGCTGTTCGAGCCACATCGCCGAGGCCCGCCATGCGTCGTAGTTGGCCGAATCGCGCGCGGTCGGGACCACCCGCAGCGAGAACGCGATCAGGATGACCACCAGGATCACTTGCGCAAATCGCCAGCGCGTGACCCCTACACATACCCCGGCCAGCAGGCAATAGGCGGGCGCGCAGATTGCAAAATACTGGTAGTTGAAGAGATGCAGGTTGAGGGCTGGCTGCGTGAAGGCAAAGGCGAGCAGGATTGGGAGCGCGAACCAGCAGATGAGCGCCACCACCGCGAGCGGTACATCGGATGAGCGGTTCGCATCGAGGAGCGTGGGAGCGTGACCGCCAAGCAGCTGGTTGAGGCGCGTGGATGCGCCTGTCCACCAGTCTGAGAACGGCGCCCGGGCGAGCAGCACAACCGTCAATTCGAGCAGGCCGATGGCGAGCAGCAGTGGAACGAACAACTCCATCCCGCCACCCAGCGGGTTGAGCAGCGCGGCGAGATCGCTCAGATGCGCTGGCGCAATCCATCCATTCCCGCTGCCGTGCAACAGCGCGTCATACAGAATGGGCGTGGACAGCCTGAGGATGACGGCGACGCTGATTGCCATCGCCACGGCAGAGCGCCGCACACGGGCGCGCCAGGCGGGGCCGAGCGCGAACAGGCACAGGAAGGTCGCCACCTGCGCGCTGAAGATCAGAACGCTGAAGACCTCCGCGTAGATCTGAAGCGTGCCAAACACGACATAGACGATCCACCAGCGCCGCGACGCGCTGTCATCCGTGAGCGCCGCGACGAGCGCATACCAGGATAGGCAGACGCACAACGTTTGCAAGCCATACTCGCGCGCTTCATTGCCTTGCACGAGGACGAGGAAGTTCATGAGGAACAGCAACGCACCCACGACGCCAGCGATATCGCCCAGAAAGCGCCGCCCGAACTGATACACGATCACCGCGCTCAACGCGATACAGAGCAGGGATGGCAGGCGAACGACGAACTCAGTGGGAGCGATACCCACAAGACCCATCAGCCAGATCCAGCCGCGTAACACGACGTAGTAGAAGCCCATGTGGGCCTCGATGCCCCAGAGATAGCTCCAGAGCGTCGCCCAGCTCAGTTGCGAGAGGCCAACGGCGTAGGCTTCATCCAGCCAGACACTATTCGTGGACGCCTGGTACGCGCCCACGCCCAGTGACAGGGCAAAGATGGCCAGCGAAATCACGATAGTGGAGCGCCGACGGGCGGCCAAGCGCGTGTGGCGCAGGTTAGATGCCTGCTCCGCCTCAGACTGAGGAGTGGCGGGATCGAGAACTATCACGCCTGCTGTCGCATTGTCGGCGCGCATCATCGAGGAGCGCTCCTCTGGCGGTAAACCACCATCCCTCTGCTCCTCTCCAACTCTCTGTGCGGCTGGCGCCAGTATAGCAGTCGGCCCGGAAAAAGCAAGTTGCGTGTGCCTTGCTCACCGCTGCGCGGCATGGTTCCCTGCCCGCGGACCCCATCTACCTCGCCAGCCGTCCAGAAAGCCGGCGCCTAGCGCGAGGAGGCGTGGCGGCACGTTGCGCTTGCGACCAAGCAGGCCACCACCCAGCACGCGCAGCGCAGTCCAACCGGTGCGCGCGACATAGAATAGGATGAAGAGCAGCCGCGCGCGTCTGGGGGCCAGCTTGCGCATCAGCAGCATATTGTTGCGCGTGTGGTAGTAATAGGCTGTCCATCGGGGCGCATGGTGATCGCCGCGCGTCGAGCGACCGGCGCCATGCCACACCAAGGCTCCGCGAACGACCAGGCAGGTGAATCCGGCCCGGCGCGCGCGCACAGCCCAATCAACATCCTCAAAGTAGAGGAAGTAGCGATCATCCATCAGGCCGATGCGTTCGATCAGCGCTCGCGACGCCAGTACAGCGCAGCCGGAGACGACATCTACCTCGACAGGCTCGCGCCCACCTGGCGGTACGTCCCACGTATGGGCATATCCCCGCACCCAGTCGAATCCGGTCAGCGCGTAGCCAGGCGCGCTCGCAGGCCCCTCATAGCGTAGCTCACAGCCGATCAGCCCGGCGCTGGGAAACGCGGAGGCCGCAGCAAACAACCGTTCCAGTACATCCGGCGCGACGCGCGTGTCGTTGTTCAGCAAGAAGACGTAGTCGGCGCCAGCCGCCAGCGCATACGCAATCCCCGCATTCATCCCGCCCGCGAAGCCTAAATTAGCATTGAGCGCAAGGACCTCGCAAGGTGGAGATGAGGCTGGAGGTGACTGGGTGGCCACCGCTTCGCCCAGTCGCGC
>JAICSR010000299.1 GCA_025936795.1 Ktedonobacterales bacterium
GCGTTTTCATTCGCCTCGCGTCAGCCTTGTATGCGACATCTTCAGCATGCTAGACTCTTTTCAGGCGGCTGTCGCGCGTGATGCGACGCCACGAATCCTCAAACAGGCAGCTCAATGGAAAGGGGCGACGCGATGCAGACCATCTCGCACATATGCCCCACGCTGCCTACCTCCTCCTGCGCCATGTGGCGAGTGGTCCGCCCCGTTTCGCCCAAGGGTGGCTGCGCAAGGCCGTAATGCGCCCTTTTCAGGAAGCGCCCGGTGATCCACAACCGGCGCTAAGCGATATTTCCCCTGGCTGCGACCGTGCGCGTCTCGATCCGCTTACCGCGCTTCGTCGTGGCCTGCGCGCGTCTCGCATCGCGCGCATCGTGGCCTGGGCATGGCTCATCGGACGGCAGGCGCGGCCCCAACACAGCAAAGGAGCATCTTACCCCATGTCAGATATGTCAGATTCGATGTCTCAGGACACGGCAGCCAGCGCAGCCATGTCGATCACCATGCGCGCGAGGCAGTATCCGCGCGATCTGGAGCGCGTCGTCGCCATCTATAACGCCTGGAGCCTGGAGCCGACGACGGCTGAGGCGCTGATGGAGAGAGAGCAGCGTGAGGTCGTTGGCGAGCGACTCCAGCGTCTCGTCGCGCTGAATCGTATGGGCGAGGTGATCGGCTATGTCGAGACGACGCGTAGCCCCTGGAGCGCGGCAGGCCACTATGAAATGGAACTCTGCGTAGACAGGCTCTGGCGACAGCATGGCGCGGGCGCGACGCTCTGGTCGGCCACTCTGACGTGGCTGCGGGCCGAGGGCGCGGCGCAGATCGAGGTCCAACTGCGCGACAATGACGTGGCCTCGCAGCGGTTCGCCGAGGCGCGGGGCTTCCTGCGTGGACGCCATCTCTTCGAGTCCACGCTAGACCTCGCCAGCTTCGACGAGCGCCTCTTCGCCGATGCCATCGCGCGGACGCAGGCGGTTGGCTACCGCTTCTTCTCGCTGGCGGATGTTGGCGACACGGAGGAGGCGCGTCGCCGCGACTACGAGATCAACCGCCGCGCCGCGCTCGATATTCCGGGGCGCGAGCAGACTTTTGCGCCGTTCGAGGAGTGGCGCCGCTTCGTCTGCGAGGCGTCGTGGTATCAGCCCGATGGGCAGATCATCGCGGCGCGTGGCGAGGAGTGGGTTGGAATGGCCGCAGTTGGCTACTTCGCGGCGACCAATTCGATGTACAACATGGTGACGGGTGTTGACCGGGCGCATCGTGGGCAGGGCCTGGCGCAAGCGCTCAAGCTGCTGGCCATCCGCTACGCGCTGCGCTCTGGCGCGGTCTACATCCGTACGCACAACGACTCCGAGAACGCGCCGATTCTGGCGATCAACCGCAAGCTGGGCTATCAGCCGCAGCCTGGCCTATATCTCTACACGCGCGATCTCGCCGTGAAGGAGTGAGAACCTGGCTGGCTTGGTGGTTGGCGTCGGGACAGCCCCCTCCCCTGACCCCTCCCCCGCACAGCGGGAGAGGGGAAGCCGGAAAGCCCCTCTCCCGCAAAGCGGGGGAGGGGTTGGGGAGGGGGCAAGTCTTACTTCAGGATGGTCGAGCAATAGGTGGTGTCAGGGCCGTAGGCGCTGGGGCATTGCGTCGTCTGCTGGAACTGGAGCGCCTGCCCGTAGTCCTTCGTCCAGCCGGGGTAATCGCCGCCATAGGTGAAGCCGCCGTCCGCTTTGTTGTAGGAGTACCACGGATAGGCGCAGAAGGGCTGGCCGTAGTTCGCCGCGCCACAGTATTGATTCACCTCAGCCTCGCCGCCGAAGTCGCTGGCCACCGACCAGCCCTGCGGCGCGCTGCCGTCGCCAAACGTGACACTCTCGATGACAACCGGCGAGAACTGCAGCCAGGAGGGAACGTTGTAGGAGTAGCAGGGCGGCTTGGTTGCGCTGCCCGGCTGGCAATATTCTCCTGCTGGCTGCGTGAAGTTACCGGTATGACCGATCTCCCAGACAAAGGCATTCGGCGCGTCATCCACCAGGCCCCAGTTGAGGGCGGCGCCGATCTGCTGCGTGTTGTAGGCGGGCATCAGCGGGCCATCCACTTTGCTGTTCAGCACAATCGTCCCGCTGTGGCCTGTCGTGAGGTCGCTGATGGTGATGTGCATGCCATCGGCTGCCGGGGTGATGTACTGATGGTCGGTGATAGTATCACCCTGATGCATGATGAGCGGGCCGCCAGTCGCGCTATCCGTCAGCATGGCGTTGAACGCGGCTGACTCCGAGTTACCCGTCTTCGAGACTTCCCAGACGGGAGAGCAGACCGTATAGACGCCGGGGTCATAGCTGATGTTATAGCCACCACCCGCCGAGCAGTTGCTGACGAGGCTGTTGGGGTAGAACTGCGCCTCGAGGAACGCCTGGCCACCGAGGCTGTTGGGGTCATTCACCACGCCGCCGATCCAGAAGGTGGGGCCGACGCTATCCACCTGCGCCGTGCCGTTGCTAGGCAGCCGCACCCGCCAGGTGAGATTCTGCGCAGAGCCAGGGTGATTCGAGATGGGGTCAATCTCCGGCTCATCGTGGCCTGTGCAGCTATGGGTGTACCAGACGAAATCCTGCGGATGGTGGGCGATGCAGAGCGATTGCCCTGCTCCAGGTGTCGCCGGGGCGGCGGCCACCCGTGGGGCGAATTGTTGGCTCGCCGCGACGCCGATCAGCGCAAGCGTGGCGGTGAGGGCGAGGATTCCCGTGAGTGTGCGACGCATCTTCAAGTGAACCACCTCTGTTTCCACTGGCCGCAGGCGCTGGCGTTGAGGAGCGCTGTGTCAGCGTCCGCGATGGGTGTGTGGCGCGGGAACGCGCGATGGGCGTGGAGCGTGAGCAGGAGGGTCTCTGGCGCGAGCACTGACTCGGTTCGCGCCCGGTCAATCGGTAAGAATACCGACTGTCTACTGATATACCTGGAGGCAAGCGAGTTGTCAAGTGGCGTCGTGGATGTCAGCCCTTGCCGCCGCGCTCCGCTGGCACGACGACGCGGCGGAAGACGCCCCACAGCGCCAGATCATAGCCTGCTTTGAGCGCGCCACCGATGATGAGCGGCAGCCCCAGCGCCACCAGCGCGCCCGTCAGCAGCGCGCCGGAGATGATCGGGCTGACGCTGGCGCCGACGCTGCGCGCCAGCGAGGTGACGCTGGCCGCCGCCGTCCGCTCCTCCGGCGCCACCAGCGCCATCGTATAGGCCTGGCGCGTCGGTACATCCATCTGCGAGAGCAACTGGCGCAGCAGCAGCGCAATCCCCGCCAGCGGGAACGTGGGCATGAACGCTACCAGTATCAGCAGCGCATTGGAGGGCAGGTGGGTGAAGACCATCGTCTTGAGCAGGCCAAAGCGCCGCGCCAGTGGAGCCGCCGCGAGGAAGGAGAGCGCCGAGAGCAGATTGGCGCCGAAGAAGAGCGCCGCCAGCAGACTCAGCGAGGCCCCGAAGCGCAGGTGGAAGTAGAGGACCAGCAGGCTCTGCGTCACGAGTCCGCCCGCCAGCGCGTCTACGCTGAACAGGCCTGCCAGCCGCAGCACGATACCGCGCGAGCCGCCCAGCGGTGGCAGCAGGCGCCGTCGCCATCCACCGCCAGGCTGCGCTGCGGCGGAGGCCAAGCGTGCAGGCGCCTCGACATTGACGGTGAGCTGTATGACCAGCCCAGCGACCGCCAGCGCACAGGCGCTATAGAGCCAGAAGATCAGGCTGACGCCGAGTGGACGGGCCAGCCCAACGCGCGTCAGCAGATCGGGCAGAGCGGCGGCCAGCGAGCCGAGCGCGCCCGCGAGCGAGGCGACCAGATTGTAGCGTGCGAAGAGCGCTGTGCGGCGGTCGGTGGGACTGGTCTGTGGCAGCATCGCCTGCTCGATGGGCAGAAACGGCGCCGTCTCCGAGTTGGTCGAGCCGAGCACGCCGAAGAAGGCTGCCAGCGCCAGGGCGGGATAGAAGCGTGTCAGGGCGAAGATCGCGCCCGTGATGGCCATGATGATGGCGAGCGCGACGAGCGTGCGGCGGCGGCCCCAGTGGTCAGCGGCGAGGCCGATGATATACGTGCCGCAGAAGTCGCCCGCGGAGGCGATGGTGATCAGCGCGCCAATCGCCACGGGCGAGAAGCCGGCGCCCGACAGCGCGACCGCCAGCGTGACGCCGAGCATTCCATAGGCGAACTGGCGCAGCCCACGCGCGGCGATGATGCGCCCGGCGTCGGCGCTGTAGCCGGAGCGTGGCCCCTCCGAGGACGCATCCGTATCCGATGTCGTTATGCCCACTACAACTATCACCTCTGCGCGCCACCACGTCGCCTCGCCAGTATATCCCCTCGCGCCAGCCCTGCGCCTCACCTCTGGGCGCTCAGCCCTGCGCCGCCAAGCTTGGGAGGAAAACGCATGCCTGCCAGGTTCCGAGTCCGCGCAGGCGGACTTCGCGGCCCCGCAGGGCCCTCCAGGCGCGGTTTCAACCGCCAGCCCGCGCCAATTCGCACAGCCAAATGTCATCCCCCTTGACAGGTCGCCGCGCATCCATTACTATTGCCACAGTGGCTATAGTCAATGTGACACGACATGGTGAGGGGAGGCAGGCATGGCAGGAGCCAGTGATGTGCGTGAGGAAGCAGATGGAGCGGCGGCGGCGCCGCTGACGCCAGCGGTATTTCATATCATGCTGGCGCTGGCGGATGGCGAGCGGCATGGCTACAGCATCTTGCGCGAGGTGGAGCGCTATACCGAGGGGCGGCTGAAGCTGGGGCCAACGACGCTCTATCGCTCGATTCGCCAGATGCTGACGGCAGGCTACATCGTCGAGGCCGAGGCGCGGCCTGATCCTGAGCTAGACGACGAGCGGCGCCGCTACTATCGCCTGACGGATGTGGGGCGACGCCTGGCGCTGGCCGAGACGCGGCGGCTGGCGCGGCTGGTGAGCCTGGCCCAGCAGACCTCGCTGGGCGCCTCGCTCGGCGGCGCAACGAGCGCTGGCCTTGATCTGAACCTGGGAGGCGCCTGATGGAACAGACATCACACGGCCCACGCGCGTCGGCGCCGGGCATTGAGCGCGCCACGCAGGCGTATATGCTGCTGCTGCGGCTCTGCCCGCGCGCATTTCGTGAGGAGTATGGCGCGGAGGTCGCGCAGGTGTTTCGCCA
>JAICSR010000085.1 GCA_025936795.1 Ktedonobacterales bacterium
AACTGCCTCGCGTGTAACATGGCTCTAGGCGTCGCGGCAAGCCTGAGCGAAAGCCGCGAACAGGCGTCGACTCAACGCATCGGTCTCTACCAGCTCTTCGGGATGGTACTGCACGGCGACGGCGAAGCGCTGCGCCGGTAGCTCCAGCGCCTCGGCGACGCCATCGGGCGCCCATGCCACGATCCGCACGCCCTCGCCCGGCCTGCTGACCGACTGATGGTGCAGGCTATTAACCTGCGTCTCCTCCGCGCCGAGCACATCGTAGAGGCGTGAATCGTGCTCGATCATGACGCTGTGGGCGAGGTATGTGCGCTCATGCTGCTGGTGCGCCAACGCCTTGGGGCGCTGGGTCGCAATGTCTTGATAGAGCGCGCCGCCGCATGCCACATTCAGCGTCTGCATACCCCGACAGATGCCGAGCGTGGGCATCTGTCGGGCGAGGGCCAGGCGGGTCAGCGTCAGCTCCAGATCATCGCGCTCCGGATCAATCTCGCCGCACTCCGGTAGCAGCTCCTCACCATAGAGCGCGGGGGCGATGTCGGGGCCGCCTGTCAGCAGCAGGCCATCGAGCCGCGCGCAGAGGCTCTCCAGCGCAGCCGCAGCCAGTCCCGGCGGAATCATCAGCGGAGTCGCCCCGGCGGCGATCAGTGCGCGAATATAGGTTTGATTGGCGCCATAGAGTGGGCGGCGCGATTCTGCCCGCTCGGCGCCAAAACATGGGACACCCACCACAACCGCATCACCCATTGCCCTACCCTCCTGCGTCATCGGCGTGTGATGACTCCAGACTGCCGCGCCATCATCTGATGTGACCATATCAGTATAGCGCCTGACGCCAGGGAAACGGCGACGACGCGCGCGGCGCCTGGTTGCCCAGCGTCAGCTAGCGCATTTGCGTGGCAAAGAGAGAGACGCCGACGGCTCCGTCTGGCGTCTCTCTCTTGCACGTTGGACCCATCTACGCTCCCATGCCGGTCTGCGATTCATCTGGCGCCAGCCGATGAGCGCCAGTCGGCTCCTCCGACGCTCGCTCATCGCCGCTCCCTGACCAAATCGTGAGGGCCGCCACCACGCCCAACCAGCTCAGTAACATGCTCAGAACGATCAGACCCATCATCTGGCGGAACCCCTTGAAGCAGTAGTCATTGGGCGCCTGAAACGCCCATCCTTTCGCTGCGCTCCTTGCTCTGCTATGGTCGTAGCTCTCTCACCAACTGGCAACGCCGCGCCTCCATTCCAGTAACGCACGCCAGGACAATCACAGACAGTCACGATGTCCAGCGCGTTCCTCAGCAATCTTCGGGCCTAGCCGCGCAGCGAGCATTAGCGCGCATGGCGTCCGTGTGTGGCGCGTGGGCCCATCCGCCCCGTGCCATGCCCCGCGCCCTGGCGTCCACCAGTGCGGGGAGCGCTGCGGTCGAGACGCATCACATGCGCGCCCATCTCCGGCGCATAGTGATAGCCCGGCCCCTGCTGCCCCTGCTGGAGTGTGTCTGGCCCACTCTGACGCGCCGACGGCCCATGCGCATCCGGAGCGCCCTTCCCGACACTCCTGCTGTCGCCGAGATCGTCAACGCCGCTAGTGGTTGGCTCAAGCGTCAACGGCTGCGCTGCATCAGTCGGCTCTGGCGCGCTCTCCATCGCCTCGCCGTCAGGCATGCGCGTCACATGAAGCTCCCCTGGCGCGGCGGATGACGCGGCGCGCTGTGTGGTGGATGGCTCCAGCACCGGCACAATCTTCGCAGCAGGCGCGGCAGGCGCGGCAGGCGCGGCAGGCTCAGCCGCCGGAGCGCTCGGCGTTGGCGGCATTGGCGCCGCAACGGCGGCGGGTGGGATGAGGGGCGGCGTAACAGATGTAGGCGCAGCAGGCGGCGCAGTGATCGGCATGGGCGCGGCGCCGCCTGCGGGGTCGTGGCGCGCAATGCGACGTCCCAGCCAGCGATGTAGCGCATGGACAAAGAGTGTCGGCTGATCGAGATAGACTGTCTCGCCCGCGTTCGAGACCACCTCCAGGTCGGCGCGCGGATTCAGCGCCACCAGCCGCTCCATCTCCTCCAGTGGGTGGCGCTCATCGCGTGCGCCAATCATCAAGAGCGTCGACGTCTGGAGCAGCGGGAAGATCTGGCGTATCGGCAGGTCAAGCTCACCCGTGAGCAGCGAGAGTGTGGCATGCTCGCCGCCAAATTGATGCGCGCTGGCATAGAGATGGTCGAGCGTCTCCTCATCCACCTCCCACGGCCTGACGGCGCTGCGGCGGCCTGCCGCAAGGCGCAACGCGGAGCGCAGGCTCACGATGGCATAGGGCGTCAGGCCCAGCGCCAGCTTCTGCATCAGGCGTGTCGCCGTCTGGCCCGCTGTTGGATCGAGCCGCATGCCCGCATCGGCGGCTGGGGCTACCAGCGCCAGCCGCTCGAACAGCGCAGGCGTGTCGGCGGCTGCGCGGACGGCGATGTTGCCCGCCAGCCCATGCGCCACCACAGCGGCGGGCGCGCCCACGACATCGCGCAGAAAGCCTGTCAGCATGGCGGCGTAGAATTCGCCAGTGTGCGTCAGCGCCGGCCGCTCGGACATGCCGAAGCCTAGCCAGTCGGGCGCGTAGACGCGGTAGGTCTCGGCCAACCGCGCAAAGACCGCGCGGAACTCGTAGCTCGACGCCCCTGGATAGAAGCCATGCAGCAGCACGACTGGTCGGCCATCCGCTGGGCCAGCGACGGTATAGTAGACATCGCCGCCGTGACGCCGATCAATGCGACCTTCGCCTGGCAGTCCACTCTCCAGCGGCTGCGGCGTCGTCAACAGATGGCGCGCCGTCACCAGCGCGGCGCCCCCAGCCAGCCCGATACCCGTCAGCGCAGCCGCACGCCAGACCTGACGAGCCACACGTCTCGGTCGCATCTCACACTGTCCTTCCCGTCTCGCGCGCTCCCAGCAGTCTCCGATAGCGTCAATGCGTCAACGACGCCACCAGCGTCAATCCGCATACCCCAGGCCAGCGCCACACAAGCTCATCGGCCCCTGGCTCGCCCACTCGCGCCATATCTCCATGTCAGAACGAGCCAGCGCTCGCTGTGGCGACACACCTACCCAGCCAGCGGTTAACCTGATTCAGATGGCGCGCCTCCAGCCTGCTCAGACCCGCTGGCGGTGATACACTCAGATCACCTGGCCCTCATGCCAGGGACACAGAGAGAGTCACTTCAGACGAGGGATACGACGCATGCGGCTCATCACAACACTGGAAGACCTGCGCCAGACGCGCGATGGCTGGAGTCGCCAAGGACGGACGATTGGCCTGCTGCCGACGATGGGCTATCTGCATGCCGGCCATCTCTCGCATGCGCGCACGGCCCGCGCCGAGAACGACATCGTCGTCGCCAGCGTCTTCGTCAACCCCACGCAGTTTGGCCCCAACGAAGACCTGGCGCGCTACCCGCGCGACCTGCCGCGCGACACGGCGCTGCTGGCCGACGCTGGCGTAGACGCGATCTTCGCGCCAACCGCAGACGCGATGTATCCTGCTGGCTTCGCGACCTGGGTCGAGCCAGCTGGCCCGCTGACCGAGCGCCTCGAAGCCGCGCGCCGACCGGGCCACTTTCGCGGCGTCGCCACGGTCGTCGCCAAGCTGTTGCTGCTGGTCGGCCCAACACGCGCCTACTTTGGTCAGAAGGACGCGCAGCAGGTCGCTGTGGTGCGCCGCCTGATCGCCGACCTCAACCTGCCCGTCGAGCTGCGGGTGGGCCCGACCATTCGCGAGCCAGACGGCCTGGCCATGAGCAGCCGCAATGTCTACCTGACTGGCGATGCGCGCCCCGCCGCCACCGCGCTCTACCGTGCGCTCACGGCTGGCCGCGCCGCATTCGACGCCGCGCCGAGTAGCGCCGACGCCGTGCGCGAAGCGATGCGCTCAGTCATCGCCGCCGAGCCGCTCGCCACGCTCGACTACGCCGACGTGTGCGATCCGGCGACTTGCGCCCCGCTGATCACGTCAGAAGCGCCTGCGCTGCTCGCGCTCGCGGCGCGCATCGGGTCCACGCGCCTGATAGACAACTTCCTGCTGCGCGCCGACGGCTCATGGGACATCGGCCAGTTCACCGACGCGCGCCACGCGGAATGAGCGATGCGGCGCGTATGCGATGTTTCACGTGAAACGCTGTCCTGGGGCCACCCATCCCCTGGCCCCCGCTCCCGCGAGGCGAGGGGGAATCGGATGGCTCCCCTCGCCCTGTGGGAGAGGGGCTGGGGGTAAGGTCTGGCGCATCACGGATGGATGCCAGAGAACGAGCTAGACCAATCATGCAGCATATGGATGGAGGGCAGCGGCCAATAGACGAACTCTGCCTTGCCGATGATGTCTGACTTTGGCACAGGACCCCAATCGCGCGAATCGGAGCTATCGCCGCGATTATCACCCAGCACGAAATACTGCCCAGGCGCCAGCGTCCACTTTTCAGGCCCATAGTAGTTGAGCAGATCATTGGTGTAGGGTTCGTTGAGTTTCACGCCATCCACCGAGACGACGCCATCGTTGGTAATCGTCACGGTGTCGCCGGGCAGGCCGATCACCCGCTTCACGAAGTCGCGGCTGGTATCTTTGGGATAGCGAAAGACGATCACATCGCCACGCTGAGGCGCATGCAGATAGTAGTCGGCTTTGTTCACCAGGATATACTGGCTGTTGAGCAGGGTTGGCGTCATGCTGGGGCCGTCCACCTGATAGTTCTGCACAAACACCCGCGCCAGCAGGAAGATCAAGGTTGTGATGATCGCCACTTCCAGCGCATCGAGGAGCAGTCTTCCGGCCCAGCCTTCGCCCTGCTCATCCTGATAATTATAGGTTTCGTCACGAGGAGCCACGCTGCTACGCGCCATCTGCGCATCCTCTCTATCGTCTCGCCTCAGGCTCCGGTGACTTGCCGCTGGCTGAGCAGATCGCCGCAACTGCGTCGCCCTGCACACAGCCGCTTGTCATCACTATACTGAGACGAAGGTCCCAGCGCAAATGACTCGCCTCATTCGGCTCTCTCACCATGCGCCACGAGCCGTCATGGTCGCCCACTCTCGCATTTTGCTTGCCTGAATGGACGGCCATCGCAGCGCGCATGGCGTCCTACCTGATACCAACGGTCAGGTCTTTATCTTCCATTTCCCAGGCGTGGTCCAGCGTGTGATACGCGGTGTGCCGAATCAGATAGCGGAGCGGCCATGTGCGGGCCATTTTGCCCTCAGCATGGAACGCACGAATGGCGTCGCAATAGGCGTTGCGGTACGCTTGCAGGCCTTCGTCGCTCAACGGCGCATCCTGGGGAGTGGACACCCCGACCTTCTCTGCCCACTCTTGCTCCACGCCAATCGTGTGACGGACGATGTGATCCCGCTCACGCCCGCCGCCGCGTGGACCCTTCCGCATCTCAGCCGACACACGCACACGCACATCGTCGAAAAACGCCCAGCACGCCTGCATCAGGGCCAGTTCACGCTCCAATGCTTCGCTCGATAGGTCTTGCCGATCGAAGTCCGAGAACGCATACGAGATGCCCCAGAAGTCGGTTGAGCCTGTACCCGGATAGCGCTCGACCACATCAACCGTGGCAGTGGGGGAGGTGATGGCCGCCAACTCCGCATCCATCCCAGCCAGCTTTGCGACCTTTGCATAGCGTGGAATGTAGGCTTGCAACTTTTCAATTGCAGCCTCCCCGGTCTTAGCGCCGCGCTCGAGACCGGGCCAATCCGCCGCCACTGCCGCCACCTTCTTGCCCTTCGGTCCGATTTCGAGCGTCACGCGAAGTTCATTCGCCATCGCTGCTCCCCTTTCGGTCAACAGGTCCTGATCAATCCTGCACTACATCCACTATCCACAAGTCGGCGTCCGTCACATGTGCCAGCGACCATGGCTGGAAGGCCCTGTACGTTGCTCTCTGGTAAGCGCCTCGTCAGGCGAGTCTGCGGCGCCCTTCCTGCCGCCACTGAGGCAGCCGAATGAGCGTAGCGCCACTGCCAATAGGCGGTCAAGTCGGGGTAACGCTTGCCCCCATGCTTCACTGTTCTCATCCTGCTCCATCAATGCGGTTCATAGCAACCAGGTGGCGGAATCCCGATTGGAGAAGTTGCGGATGACGCGCTCGCGACGACCTCTGTTCGTCGCGCTCTGTGGCGCCTCGCCTGCTCAGCCTGAGCCACCTGTTCAGCCAAATGGGGCAGCCAGACGGGCCTCTTGATTGTGAGCCTGTGGCGGCTAATGATATGATGGCTGCGACCCGCGCGGGCCTCCCTGAGGGTCAGGCACGACAGGCGAATTCAGGCCACCACCAGGGGATGGCTTCGGCGACGGAGGATGGACGAACTTGGATCAGGACAAGGCGCGACATCAGCGTCAGCGTGATGCGCGCAAGCAGACGCCCACGCCCAACACGCCACCCCCCCCTGGCGCAGATGATGAGCTCAACCCCCCATGGGATCACGCAAGTGGTCGTTGGCCACTACCTCCACAGGCAGCGACGCCCAACGCTCCGCAGGACGCGGCGAGCCTGCATGATCCCTACATGGAGTCGCTGGTGGAGCGCTCGCTGCCCAGCATGAGCATGCAGGACTTCACCGCCACGGGCAGGATCACCGCGCTGCCACCGCTGCGTCCCGGCCTCTCGTGGAGCCGTGGCCTCAAGGCGCCCAAAGGGCCAACTGGCTCAGCCAGCGGCGCCCGCTTCAATCGCGCTGGCGTCGAGCTGGACGAGCAGCCCTCGATGCACATCGCCGCGCTCAAGAACAGCACGTTGATCCGCGCCACCACCATCGTCTCGCTGGCGCTGCTGGTCAGCCGTGTCTTTGGCATGCTGCGTACGATCCTGTTCGCCGCCGTCTTTCCCTATGGACCCACGACCAACGCCTATACGCTCGCCTTCACCATGCCAGACGCCATCTTCAACATCGTCGCGGGTGGCGCGCTCGCCTCGGCAATCATCCCCGTCTTCAACGACTACATGGTCAAGAAGCGCAACCGCCAGACCGCCTGGTATGTCGCCAGCGCGGCCCTCAATGCCTCGATGATCTTGATGATCGTGTTCTGCATCATCGCCATCATTTTCACCGCGCCAGTCATGCATCTGTTCTTTGGCAAAATCTTCATCGGCTGCCCAGCTAGTCCCAAATGCTATGGCCCGCTGGCGATCCGGCTGACGCAGATCATGCTCTTGCAGCCGATCTTCCTGGGTGGCGCCACCGTCGCCATCGCGCTGCTCCAGGCGCGGCAGTCGTTCGTCGCCCCAGCCATCGGCCAGGTCGTTTATACCGTCAGCATTGTCGGCGGCATCGGCGCGACGCTGCTCGACAACAAGACGCATATCTTCGGCGGGCATCTCGACATCTATGGGCCAACCTGGGGCGTGGTGGTGGGGGCAGTGCTGCAACTGCTGATCCAGATTCCCGCGCTGATCCGCGCCAAAATGACCTACACACCGGCCATCAAACTGACCCATCCTGGCGTGATCGAGATCGCGAAGCTGATGGGGCCGCGTGTCCTCAACGCCTCGGTGCTCTATACCTCCGTCTTCATCAACCGCATCCTGCTCTATGATTTGGCCGGTGGCGTGCTGACTGGCTACAACACGGCGATGACGCTGATTCTGCTGCCCAACGGCATCATCGGCCAGGCGCTCGCGCAGGCCGCCTTCCCGACGCTCTCCACACTGGTCTCGGCGGGGGAATGGGATCGTCTGCGCCAGACGGTGCTGCGCGGTATTCAGGTCATCATGTATCTGGCTGTTCCGGCGTCGCTCGGCATGATGGTGCTGGCCAAGCCCATCACTACCGCGCTGCTCGACTACCATAACTTCGACCCCAGAACGCTGCCCACCGTCTACGAGCCGCTGATCTTCTTCGCGATCGGGCTGACGGGGCTGGCGCTGGTCGAGATTCTGACGCGCGTGTTCTATGCGATGGAGAATACCCGCACGCCGACCCAGGTCAGCTTGCTCCAGTTCATGTTCGTCATTGGCATGAGCGTACTGCTGGACCCGTGGGGTGGCTCTGGCATCGCGCTGGCCTCCAGCCTCGCCTGGACGGGCGAGGCGCTGGTGCTGCTGATCTTGCTGCGGCAGGAGATGGGCGGCTTCGACTTCAAATCGCTGGGGGTGTTCTTTATCAATGTGCTGGCCGCCAGTGTCGCGGCCAGTCTCTCGGCGCTGGTGATCTATATGCTCGGCGAGTTCCTGCTGCCCACCGGCACACACTCGATCATCGAGACACTCAAGCTGCTCGTCCGCCTGATTGTCGCCATCATCGTTGGCGGCGGCGTCTACTTCGGGTTCGCCCACTTCCTCAAGATTGACGATGTGTTGCCACTCGACCGCCTCGCCAGGCGCTTCTTGAAACGGGGCTAGCATGGCGGATGAAGCTTCTGAGGAGCTAGAGCAGGTCGGCCTGCTTTGGAACTGGCGGCGCGGCGCCACCCAGCCGCCGATTGCGGCGCCCAGCATAGACTGGCGGACGCAGGCGGCTGAGGCAGACGACGCCATTGCGCTGCGCTACGCTCAGATTGCTCACGACTTCGCGCTGTCGGAGCAGCACAGCTGCGAGCGCCTGGCGCTGGGCCATCGCCTGTATCTTGGGCTGGCGTCCGATCAGCCTGTCGTCTATGGATGGCTCGCCACCGGCCCATCGAGCTTTGGCGAGCCGACGGTCCACTTCGTGACGCCGCCTGGCCACGCATACCTCTACGACTTCGTGACGCTGCCAGCCTGGCGCGGTCGCGGCTGCTATCCAGCGCTCCTGCGCGCCATCATTGCCGCCGCGCCGACGACCGGCGACTTCTGGATCATTCACCATATCGCCAACATCGCCTCCCAGCGCGGCATCGCCCATGCTGGTTTCCAGATCGCCTGCTCCGTCTACCGCGCGGCGACTGGCGCACTCGCGCTACGTCCCGGCGAGAACCGTGAACGCGCCGAGGCTGGAGCCGCGCTGCTCGCTCTCCCGCTGCTCCCTCCCCGCTGACGATGGCGCCGCGAGCTGGCTGCGTTTCACGTGAAACATCGCGCGCTCGCCATAGAGGAGCCAAACAGGCGCCTTGACCGATGACGCTGCGCATGCAACAGTACGCAGGACGGCGCTTGGCCGCCAGAGTCTCCGTTGGCAACGCGAGGAGCCTTGCATGGCCCACGACCCGACGCATGACCCGACGCGCCCGCCCACACCGTCCACCTCCACCGACACGCCACTGCGTCCAGACGCAGACGAAAGCGCTGGGCCAGTTGACCCTGCCCAACGTGCGCGACGGCGTGCTGCTGGGTCAGCGCTGACGCATCATCGTGGCGCGCCGCGTTTCCTGCATGCGCCGCGCTTCCTACGCATCCTGGGGCCGGGTCTCATCACGGGCGCCGCCGATGATGACCCATCGGGCATCGGGACCTACTCCCAGACGGGCGCCGCCTATGGCCCCGTGCTGCTCTGGACCGCTCTCTACCTGCTGCCACTGATGATCGTCACGCAGGAAATGTGTGGGCGGATTGGCCTGGTCACGCGGCAAGGGCTGGCGGGGGTTGTGCGCGCACACTACAATCGGCGACTGCTGTTCGGCGCGGTGGCGCTGCTCTTCATTGCCAACACGATTAACGTCGGCGCGGACCTCGGCGCGATGACCGCAGCCATTCGCCTGCTGGTCCCCAGCGCGCCCGCCGCGCCGCTGCTAATTCTGATTGCGCTGGTGGCGCTGGGGCTGGAGATCTTCGTCCCGTATCGAGTGTATGCGCAGGCGCTCAAGTTTCTGGCGCTTTCACTGGTCGCCTATGTCATCACGGGCGTCATCATTGGCGGCGACTGGCGCACGTTGATACTCGACACGCTGGTACCACATATCGAGTTCACGCCCGCCTATCTCACGCTGCTGGTCGCGCTGATCGGCACCACCATCAGCCCCTATCTCTTCTTCTGGCAAGCGTCTGAGGAGGTCGAGGAGGAGGACGGACACAAACGCGCGAACGGCGTCGGCAGCGTCTGGCGCAAACGCGCGCTCAAGCTCAAGCTCAAGCGGCTGCGAGCGGATACCATTCTTGGAATGCTGGCGGCTGAAATCACCTTCTGGTTCATCATCCAGACGACCGCAGGCACGCTGCATGCCCACGGGATCACGACGATTCAGACGGCGGCGCAGGCGGCGCAGGCGCTCGAACCCTTTGTGCGCGGACTGCCACATGCGGGCGTCATCGCGCAGACGATCTTTGCGCTCGGCATCGTCGGTACAGGATTGCTTGCCGTGCCGGTGCTGGCAGGCTCGGCGGCCTACGGTGTCGCCGAAGCATTCGGCTGGCATGAGGGCCTCGCCAAAGTCTTCACCCAGGCGCGCGGCTTCTACGGCATCATCGCGGCCTCCACGCTGATTGGCCTGGCGCTCAATTTCATCGGCGTCAATCCCATCGCTGCGCTGGTCTATGCCGCCGTCATCAACGCGATTGTCGCCGTGCCACTGCTGGCGCTGATCTTGCGCGTCGCCAACAATCGCGCCATCATGGGTGATTTCGTCAATAGCCGCCTCACCAATGTCTTCGGCCTGCTCACGCTCGCCTTCATGACCATCGCGGCGGTCGTCGCGTTCATCGCGCTGCTGTGAGAGCTTGGGCGAGGGCGCGGCGGCGAGCAGCCATGCGTCGCGCTCGACTGGACAAGCGCACAAGGCGCCTGCTACCATCCGAGTACCAACTGATGAGTCGGTGACATCGCCGCGCCAGGCCGCCTCAGCGCCTCCCGCTGTCCCTCGTCTGGTCTTGCAGCGCGGTGGCGCCGCGTCATACGCTCGTATCAACCGTCTCAACGCCCAGGTCAACGCTTGCCATCAAATCAGCCGTCAGCCGGAGAACCAGAGAAAAGGATCGCCGCACCATGACACATGACACCGCATCGGTCGAATCGGCGCTCGCCTATGTGGATAAGCATCAGGAGCAGTTCCTCGCGGAGCTGTTCGAGTTGTTGCGCATCCCCAGCATCAGCACACTGCCCAAGCACAAAAAGGACGTGCAGCGCGCCGCCAAATACATCGCCAGCCAGATGGACGACATCGGCCTGCATAAGGTCAAAGTCATCAAGACCGACGGGCATCCGCTCGTCTACGGCGAATGGCTGGAAGCGGAGGGCAAGCCCACGGCGCTGCTCTATGGCCACTATGATGTGCAGCCAGTAGACCCCATCGAGTTGTGGAATAGCGATCCCTTCGAGCCAGTCGTGCGCAACAACAACATCTATGCGCGTGGCGCGGTGGACGACAAGGGGCAGATGTATGGTTTGCTCAAGGCGCTCGATGCGCTGATGCATGCCTACCACGGCCTGCCCATCAACGTGCGCGTGCTGATCGAAGGCGAGGAAGAGGCCGGTGGCGAGTCCATCGAAGCCTATGTGCGCGAGCATCCACAGAAGTTGCAGTGCGATGTAGCCTATATCGCCGACACTGGCATGCCTGCGCCGGGCGTGCCATCGATCATCTACGGTCTGCGCGGCATCACCTATACCGAGTTCGAAGCGAAAGGCGCGCAGCACGATCTGCACTCCGGCGAATTCGGCGGGGTCGCGCCCAACCCGATTCACGCGCTGGCGTTGGTCCTGGCTGGCCTGAAAGGCGCGGACGGGCGCATCACCATTCCAGAGATGTATGAGCGTCTGAAAGGTGTCGATGACGAGGAACGCGCGCTGTGGAATCGTAGCCCGGTGGATAAGCCGGCGCTGCTGAAACACGAAATGGGCGTGGATGTGCTGCCCGGCGAGGAGCAGATTGATCCACGCGAGCGCCTCGCCGCCCGCCCAACGCTGGAGGTCCACGGCATTCGCGGCGGCTTCGTGGATGAAGGCGCCAAGACAGTGATTCCGGCGGAGGCGGTGGCCAAGGTCAGCCTGCGCCTGCCGCCTGAGCTGCGCCCGCAAGACGTGCTGCCACTGCTACGCAAGCGCGTCGCCGAGCTTTGCCCGCCCGGCGTGACGATCATCGTTCGCGAGATTCACAGCGGCGATGGTATCAGTGTGCCGCTGGATAACGTCTACATCCGGGCGGCGGAACGCGCGCTGGAGCAGGAGTGGGGGCGCCCGCCGGTCTTCGAGCGCGAGGGCGGCTCCATCCCCATCGCGGCGCTCTTCAGCGAGATTCTGCATGCGCCGGTCGTGCTGATGGGTAGCGGGCTACCTGATGACAACATCCATGCGCCCAACGAGAAGTACCACCTGCCCAACTACTACCACAACATTCGCCAGGCAATCCGCTTCCTCGACCTGCTCGGCCATGACCCGGCGGTGCTGGCGCGTCCAGGGCGCATGAGCGCCAGCGCCAACGGTAGCAGCGCCAGCAAGAGCGGGGACAAGAGCGCCCCTGTGCGTAGCGCCAAGCATAGCGGGGCGACGGAGACG
>JAICSR010000097.1 GCA_025936795.1 Ktedonobacterales bacterium
CCAGCAGTACATCCCGCTCATTCAACGGGCAGGACTGCCCTATATCCGCCCACATGACCTGCGGCATACCGCAGCCACCATTTTGCTGCTCGAAGGGGTACAACCAATCGTGGTTTCTGAGATGCTCGGACACGCCTCAGTGGCCTTCACACTTGCGACCTATGGGCATGTGCAAGCCGAGATGCGCCGTCCTGCGCGTGACGCCATGGAGCGGCTGTTTGGGGGCAATTCTGCCCCCAAAATCAGCTAATTGGGGGCAGAATTGGGGGCAAAGGTGCGAGCAACCTCCCACCAAATGCTCGTAAACCCTCTTGAAATCAGCGGTGGCCCCACTGGGAATCGAACCCAGATGCTCGGTTTAGAAGACCGATGCTTTGTCCATTAAGCTATAGGGCCGCGTGCGGCTTGGCAGCGATGGGACGACGGAGTGGCGCGCCTGCCGCCACTGCATTGTAGGCATGCCGCCGACCTGGCTGCAACCTCTCCACCGTCAGCGCCTAGCTGCCGCGCTGCTCGCTCTAGCGGACTATGTGTGGGATGACCATCTGCGGAAGCGGCGTGAACATCAGCAGGAAGACCAGCGCGCCCAGCCCGATCAAGGCGAAATAGATGCGGCGTGTCAGGCGATAGTAGCGCTCGAAGTGCGCCTCGGCGGCGGCGGCAGGTTTGCGCAGCCGCTCGCGCTCCGTCTGCGTCAATTCGTCCATCGCCGCCAGCGCGTCGTCCAACCCCTTCCGCTCTAGCTGATAGCGGTCCTGCCGCGCCCGCAGCAGGTAGAGCACGATGAAGCTGACATAGATGGTGTAGAGCGCCGCCGCGACTCTGACCAGCGTCAGCGACGCGCTCGGCTCGATCAGCCAGGCAATGATGACGCCGACGATCAGGCCGACCGTGCGAAAGAGATTCTCTGTCACATCGCTCGTCAGGCTGGCCACCGCCGTGCGCGTGGCCTCGGCGAATCCGCTCACCGTCTGCTGCGCGGTGGCTCGCAGCTGAAAGTAGCGCTCGGTGGCGCCTTTGAGATAGATGGCGAAGTTGGCGCGCGCGGCGTCGAGCGCAGGCGCCGCCGCCACCGTGAGCTGCGCCAGTGTCAGCGTCGCCCCGGCAGGCAGCGTATCCGCCAGCGCCTGCCGCGCGATGGCCAGCTTATCGGGCGAGGCGTCGCGATAGGCCCACTCCGCCAGTGCGATCAGTGCGTCGCGTGGCGGCGCCTCTAGGTCAGCGGGCGGCGCAGCGCTGGCGAGCCGCGCCACCGCAGGCCGCGCCCCGGCGTAACGCAGGATCAGATCGCCTGGCATCGCCTCACCTTCGCCTGCCACACCGGCTACGCTACTCATGCTTCTCACGTCGGCGCGTTCCACCCGCGCGACGTGGCTCGCCAGCGAACAGGCCGCCACCTGCGCCCGCACGCACTGCAGCCGCGTGGCGATCCGCGCCAGTCCCGGCGCCCGCGCAACGACATGCAGATGATC
The DNA here is from genome assembly GCA_025936795.1 of Ktedonobacterales bacterium. Classification (GTDB taxonomy): domain Bacteria; phylum Chloroflexota; class Ktedonobacteria; order Ktedonobacterales; family JADMIN01; genus JAKAIY01. Next base: position 1,473 of record JAICSR010000097.1, read on the forward strand.
GGGCATCAGCGCGAGGGTCAGTCCGCTCCATGCGCTCTCCGTCTCACGCAGCCGCCGCAGCGCAGCCGTCCGCGCGACGAAGCGCCGCCACGCCGCGCGCGACATCGGCAGCCATTCAGCGTCCGCCACGTCGGTCTCGTGTGCCTCACGCGTCGCGCCGATGACCTCCAGCGCAGGCCCAGCCAGATAGCCCGTCCCATCGCAGATGATGACGCAGAGGCGGGTCTCGTCGCCGCCCAGCCCGCGCTGCTTCCAGACGGGCGCGGCGCTCAGCGTCAGCATCCGTTCGCAGGCCGCCATGTGATAGAACACCAGCGCCGCCTCCGGAGCCGCCGCCACGGTCGCGCCGCGCTGCGCGTCAGGCCGCCGCTCGCGCAACGCCTGCTCGGCTAGCCGCTGCGCCAATCGCTTGCCGATGCGTAGCTGCACGCCAACATTGACGGAGTCGCCCTGCGTCTCAGCGACCACGAGCGCCGCCTGCTGGAAGCGCGCCAGCGTCCCAGCCGGATCATCCGTCGCGCGCAACTCGGCGCTGACAGGCTCCAGCGCGCTATCCAGACCCTCCAGCGTGAGGTCGAGTTCCAGGTCATCGCCGAGCGCCTCGAACCAGCCGCGCATGTCCTCCGGATTCAGCGCCGCCGCCTGCTCTACCGAGCGCGCAATGAACCGCTCCAGCCGGTCGAAGGCCTCGCTAGCCGCCAACTCATCCGCCCTCAGGCTGAGCGCGGCGCCGACCGCTTGTGCGGTGTCGCCCACCGCTCGCAGCCGCGCTAATGCGCCAGGCGCCGATTGCCCGATGGCTCGCCGCGCTGGCTCGGCCTGCCAGGTGGTCGTCGCTACGTCGGCAAAGGTGTTGAGATCGCTGGTGTCGGCTCCGCTGCTCATCCCGTCACCTCGCGCATCACCAGCGATTCCAGCGTCAGCGCGAATTTGCCCTCGTCCGTGCGCTCAGCCGCAACCTTGACCAGTTCGTCGAAGCGGGCGGCGCTGACGGTCAGCCGCATCCCACCATCCAGTTCGAGCGTCACTTTCTCCAGATAGCCCTTGGCGGCGGCATGGTCCACGGGGAAAAAGGGATGCTCGCCACGCAGATCGGCGGCATCGAGCACGGAGGCGATCAGGCGCTCTGCCAGCGACTCGGCCAGATCGGCGCGCTGCGGCAGGGCGGCGGCGGCGAAATCGCGCAGCCGGACAACTTCGCCCGCCAGCGCCACGCGCCGCGCCGCATAGAACGCCAGCAGCTCGCGCGGCTGAAACACCTCGCCGTGCTGAGTGAGCCAGGCGTTCGTCTCGCTGAGGAATAGGCGCGTCTGGCGGCGCGACGAGGCGGTGAGGGATGCGGCGAGAAAGTCGCGATAGAAGAACGCAGCCACGCCGTCTGAGCGCGGGCCAGCCTGGGTATCGAGCAGGCGCACGCGAAAGCTGTGGCTGGCCTCGTCCAGCGAGACGAGCGCGCACTTTTGCAGGCTCCTGGCCTCTGGCAGCAGGTTCTCGGCTACGCTGATCGCGACTCGCCGATGCGCGCCCTGTTGGGTGAAGCTGCGGATGAGCCGCTGCTGATCGTGGTCCATCTTGAGCAGGGCGACATGGCGCGCTGGCTCGTCGCCGAGACGGTAGGCGATGGCGACGAAATCGCCGGGCGCGATGGCGCCAGCGCGGCTGCGCATATAGGCGAAGAGCCGCTTGGCCAGCGACCGCGAGGCGCGCACGAACTGGTCGGCGTCGCCCAGCAGGTCGCTCACCTGCGCTGGCACCGCGTCATCATCTTCGCGAAATCGCGCGTGCCAGTCGGCGCGCTCGGCAGCGGAGGCGACATGGCTGGCGAAAAAGCGCATCCCCGTCTCATCCAGTGTCGCCGCTTCATCCACCAGATCGCAGCGCCCGGCGCGGTGATCGAGGTGGTGCAGGATCAATCGCTCGATGCTGACCTGCGGCGCCGTTGCGCTCGCCACGCTTGCCACGCGCGCGCGTCCACGCTGAGGCGCCATCCGTTCCGCTGGGGTCACCAGTGCCTGCCGTTGCGCCATGGCTTGCGCCCTCCTTGCGCGCCTGCCCACTGCCCCGGATGGAGAGTTGGATGGCGCGCTCCGTCACATTCCTGCCTCACTCCTATTCTTCTCCAGTGTACAGCAAGCGGAAGGCGGCGCATAGACGCTCGACGAATTGGCATACAGCTGTGGGGGCGCGATTGAGTAGGACCACTGGCTGCTGGTTTCCCCTTTTTGTACCGCAGCAGGAATTGGCGCGTAGATTGCGTTGAGAGGATCGATCACACAAGCGCCGCAAGCCTGGCAGGGCAAGCTTCGGCGCCCCGTAGCGCTGGGCCGGGACTGTTGGCGCGCTCGTTACCCGGTCTGGCATGTCTCGTCTCTTTGTGTGAGTGTCTCGCTGCGCGCATGGTCCCTTGCGGAGCCTCTGGGGAGCCGGAGCGCCGCGCTTTGGGAGGGTAGGATTTTCCGGTGGAGTTCGGTGTAACAGAGTACACCATCGTGTTTCGACGCGCGCTCCGGCAGCGCAATGGCCCGCGAGCCACCCGCGCCGTCTGGACGGTCGTGCGTCCCTTCACACGAGTCGGCGCAGAGCGTCCGGCAGATCAGCCGATAGAGGCGCCGAAGGCGAGCGCGAACGATGTCGCGCAGGTCTTCGTCGTGCCCATCTGTTCAACACTCGCGCTCGATACGCGCGCCTACGAGAAGTTCCTCGTGCAGAGCGGCGCGCTCAACCGCGCGCTCCGCGCCCTCAACGGTCTGACCTTCGCGCAGCCACAGACAGCTGAGAACACGCGCAAGCAGATCCAATCGATCGTGATGGCCGCTGAGGTCAATCACATCGTTCGCAAGATGTCAGCCTAGCCCCTCAAACGCTATGGCGCCATCTGTGCGCCCCCTCCCGCTCGCCCGCTGTTTGCCCTCAGGCGCAGGCCTTCTCCCCTCATCAGTATGCGGACTGCTGAGCCTTTGCAATACCAGCTACCTTTGCTGGTTGGCCGCCCGCATGCGCCCAACCAGTCAGCCATCAGCCGAGGTAGGCGGCGATGGTGGCCAGCAGCGCATCGAGATCGAATGGCTTGGCCAGGAATGCGTCTGCGCCAGCCTCCAGAGCTTCGCGCTGGGCGTCAGGATGCGCCGAGAGCATCACAATCGGGATGCGTCGAGTCGTCGCCTGCTCCTTCAGGCGCCTGGCAATCTGCCGCCCATCCTGGCCTGAGAGCAGCATGTCGAGCAGAATCAGATCAGGCAGCGCGCCCGCGTCAATTTGCTCCAGGTAGTTGCCGCCGTCGATCGTGCTGACCTGATAGCCGGCATCCTCCACCACAGAGGCAAGCACAAGCATAATATCGGCGTCATCATCGATAATCAGAATCCGCTTCTCGCCATTGCTCGTGCTATCGCTCACTGCGCAACCTCAGCATGCTCGGCGGCGACACTCGACTCGTCGCCCTCTGGCGCCAGGTCCGGCAGGGTTGGCAGAGTGAAGTGGAATGTACTGCCTGCGCCTTTGCGGCTCTCCAGCCACAGACGCCCGCCGTGGCGCTCGACCAGCGTATGCGCGATATACAGGCCAATGCCAAGCCCCGGATAGCCACCTTCCTGCGGCTCAGCCACTTGATAGAACTGCTCGAAAATGCGCCCATGATACTGCTCGGCGATGCCGATGCCAAAATCCTGTACAGCCACTTCCGCCCACTGCTGATCGGCGCTCAGCCGCACGACGACCGTGTCGGCCCCAGGCGAATATTTGACGGCGTTGGTGAGCAAATTGATGAGCACCTGCCCCAGACGATCGCGGTCGCCGCTGACCTGCGCGCTGGTTGCGCCTTCTATGCGCACCTGATGGGTCGTAATCGCCGCTTGCACGTTCTCGACCGTCTCTCGCAAGAGCGCATCGAGGTCAAAGCGCGTCTCACGATACGGCAGCGTACCCTCCTGCATCTTCGTCACGTCGAGGAGATCGCCGATGAGGCCAGTCAGCTTATTCAGCTGGGCGTCCATCCGATCCAGGAAGAGCATCGTCTGAGGGTCCACCGGCTGGCGCTGGAGACGCCGCTGCAACAACTGGGTGAAGCCCTTAAGGCTGGTGACGGGCGTCTTCAACTCGTGGCTCGCCATGCTGATGAAGGCGTTCTTACGCGCCTCGAGCTGGTTGCGCTCGGTCACATCGCGCAGGTTGCACTGAATGATGTCATGGCCATTCGCTCTGAAGCGCGTGCTGACAAACTCAATGGAGCGGACCTGCCCATCCTCAGCGGACGCCAGGACAACATCGCGCCGGGCGATGCGCTGCTGCTCCAACTCGCGCAGAAGCTCCAGCGTGGCTGCGCGCGATGGGAACAGGCCGGTCTGCCAGAGTTCCAGCCCCAGCAAGCGCGCAGGCGTACTCCCCAACCAGGTCGCCAGGACCGCATTGGCTTCGATGACGGCCTGCGTGTCAGGGTCAACCATCAAGAGGCCGTCGGTGGACGCTTCAAAGAGGCGACGATAGCGATTTTCTGAAGTGCGCAGGCGTTCCTCAGCCCGCTGGCGCTCGGCGATCTCGGCTTCGAGTGAGGCCGCCTTCTGTTGCAGGCGCGTGATCGCGCGTGTGCGCGCATCTGCTGTGGTCAGCGCGCTATAGCTCTCGTCGGGGATGACATGCGAATGGCTGCGGCAGATCGCGACGAACTGCTCTGCATTGGCTTCCCCGGCGAGGAGGCGCATGGGATATGCGCAGCAGAGCAGGAACGGATAGGGCAGGTCGACGCTCAAGTCGTTCCAGAGCGCTTCCAACTCGATCGCGCTCGATGGGCGTCCATCCTCCCAGAGCAGCGCGACCATCTCACCGAAGACATGCGGCTGTCGAGTCTGGCCCTGCTGGCCTCGCCAACCCTGCTGGCCTTGCGCAGCGCCCCCGATCATGCCACCGATGATCTCGGCGAAACGCGCGGCGTCCAGCGCATCGCCGTTCATGAAGGTCGCGAGCGTCTCGGCGGCGTCCAGCGCGCGGTAGTCGCCGCGCGCCTGTGCGGCGGCCAGGTCCAGCCCATCGGCTACGAGCCGCCGTTCGAGGTCGGCGCGGTGCGCTGGGGTAGCGATGACGATGCAGGGGGCGCCAGCGACGAGGCCCGCGCTGAGAAAATCACCGACGGAGTTGGCGAGGAACTCATCGGCTTCGTAGAACTGGACGACATGCTGCGACTGCCTGCTGGGAACTGGAGCGCTGGAACTGATTGTTCCCCTTGTTCCTCGGTACGATAGATTGGTCATTCGTCCGCTGTCACTTTCTCCGCCAGAGGTCCCTCGCCGTTGCGCGCGGCGTCCATGCGCCACCTAGCACAAACGAGACCAACCATCGCGGGCCGCATGGTTTGCCAGTCCCTTGCCAGTCCCTTGCTAGCGCGCGGGCTGCCTTGCCGCTACCTCTGTGCGCTCCGGGCGGCGGAGCGCGATCACCCCGCCCTGACCATCGTACAACGCGGCGCAGTAGGCCACAAGGCGACGCAGGAGGGGCGCCTGCTCCAACTCGCGTCGGCATCCCAGAATCAGCAGCTTGCGCTGGGCGCGAGTCAATGCGACATTCAGGCGACGCGGATCGGCCAGAAACTCCAGGCCGCGTCCGCCCCAACCCGTCGCGGCGCTGACGCCGCCGAACGAGAAGAGTATCACCTCGCGCTCAGCCCCCTGGAAGCGATCAACGGTGTCCACCACGACATCCACCACACCCGATGCGGCCAGTCGTCGCCGCAACGCCGCGACCTGCGCGCGGTAGGGCGCGATGACGCCGATGCGCTCAGCCCCAACGCCGCCACGCAACAGCGCCAGAATCAGCTTGCGCGCGACCTCGCCCTGCGCCTCGCTGACCTTGCCGCGCCCTTGCTCATCGGCGAAAGGCGCCACATCGAGCAGCGTCAGGGGTCGGGCAGGGTCCAGCGCGGGCGCGAGCGGCTCATCCGGGTCCAGTCGTAGCGCCAGCCGCGCCGTCTGCGCCTGCCCCGCCGCGACCAGCGCGCCGCCATAGAATGTCTCGCTGGCAAAGCCGCAGATCGCAGGCGCCATGCGATATTGCCGCCGTAGCGCCACGCTCGCGTCATCGCCCCAGCGCGCCAATAGCTCGGCGAAGAGCGAGCGCCCCAGCCCGTCTGCGCCCGCCGCTTTGCTCATCACCAGTGGCGGCAACTGCCGCTCGTCGCCGACGAGGACGAATGCCCTCGCGAAGCGTAGCGCGCCCAGCAACGAGGGCGTCGTGAGCTGGGTCGCCTCGTCAATGATGGCCAGATCGAAGTCGAGTGGCTCGCCGACCCCATCGTAGCGTTCCGCCGACCAGGTGGCCGTCGTCGCCGCCACCACCTGCGCCCGCAGCAGCGCCGCGCGTAGCTCGGCTGGGCTGGGCTGCCACTCGGCGCTTTGCGCCTCGGCGCGTCCCTCGGCCAGCGCTGCGCGCCGCGCCAGCGCCGCCAGCCGCCAGGGTTGCGTCTGCGCCGCGACGCTCAGCTCATGCCCCAGCCGCGCCGCCGCGACCTGGCCCTCACCCCCCGGCTCGCCTGGCTCCACGATGCGCGCCAGCGCATTGTCAACCGCCTGGTTGGTGAAGGCCGCCAGCAGCACCCGCTGCCCACGCGCCACCGCGCGCCGCGCGATCTCGGCGACCACCGCCGTCTTGCCCGTGCCAGGCGGCCCCTGAATCAGCAGGAAATCGCGCGCCGCCAGCGCCTGTGTCACCGCCGCGCGCTGCTCGCTATTGAAGCTGGCTGGCAAATCGTCCGCTGCCATCGCTGGCGCGAACGCGGGCGCACGCCGCCCGGCGACCAGGTCGCGCAGGCGCGGCTCGACCTCCAGCCAGCGCCACAGGTTACGCACGGTGCGGTCGTGAGTGACATCGCTGCCATAGCGATCAATCAGCGCGGGCCGCTGGATGCGCTCAGGCGTCCAGACGGTGACGCTGTGGTCGTCGAGCCGCAGAATCGAGCCGGTGACGATGGCCCCGCGAATTGGGTCGCCGTCGCTCAGCAGAATCGCATCGCCCTCGCGCAGCTCCGATTGATTCTCGCAGCGGAAGCTATACTCCCACTCGCCGCTGGGCGTCTGGCGCGGCTCGCCTTGCTGCCTCAGCCCACCGAGCGCCTGCCCCGATGTGCGCCGCTGCTCCGGCGTCTGGCGCCAGAGCGTCTGCCCCTCGTCCTCGGCGGCGCGCGCCTCTTGTCGCAGCAATTCATACATCCTGGTGAACCATGCGGCGTCGGCTTGCTCAATCGGCGCGGGCGGCGCCTCGTTGGGCGGCGCCTCCCAGCCCAGCAGCGCCGAGGCGCGCACGCAGACGGGGCGCAGCGAGCAGCGCGCGCACTTGTTCCCGCCGGGCGGCGCGGGAACGGCGCCGGTCGCGTGGGTGAGGGCTAGTTGATTGCGCAACTCCAGCACGCGATGCAGATCGCGCGCAGTGAAGGGAATCGTGTGCCCCTCGGCCTGCCCCGGCGTGCCGCTATAGAGCAGCGTGGCGGCGGGCTTGCGTCGTTCGGGTGGCTGACGCACGGTTAGCAACGTCTGGTAGCCATAGACCTGCCAGCGATGCTCGCGCTTGGGCAGTTGCGTGCGCGCCTGCCCGGTCTTCAGTTCCAGCAGCGCATCGCCGCCCACCCCGCGCATGTAGAAGTCGAGCCGCCCCTTCAGGCCAACCTCCGGCGCCAGCAGAAAGGTCTCGGCGCGGATGTCGGGCGCGCTGCCCCATAGGCTGGAGCGCTGACTACCATACCACTGCGCCAGCGCCTCCATGTGCGGCGCGGCTTCGGCGCGCAGCGTGTCGGGATCGAGCTGACGCAGCGCTAACTCAGTCGCCTGCGCGCGCAACGCCTGCGCCAATGGCTCGGCGACCGCAGGCCGCCCGGCCTTCAGCATCTCCTTGAACGCCTGATGGATGACGACACCCTTGAGCGCGGCGGCGCTTGGCGCGGAGGGAACCATGCGCCGCAGAGGATACTGGCGCACGCAATACTCGGCGTTGTTGATGTCGGTGATGTTCAGCAGCAGGTCTGGCTCCAGCGCCACCACGCTAAGCGGGCTGGTATGGTAGCGCGTCGGCTGCGCATCCGTGGCCATGCGCCCACGCCAGAGGTGATAGACCCGCAGCCGCAACCCGCGGATGCGCTCCGGCGCGATGGCGGCCAGCGCGTGGATCAGCGGGCGGGCGTGGTCGTTCAGCACGATGCATACATCGGCGCCATCGTCGAGGCGCAGGGTGGCGGCGGGCATGCGCTGGCCGTCGAGCCGCTCGGTCACATCCAGCAGCGCGCCTTCGAGCAAGCCCACCTCACAGGCGCGCGTATCAAGCTGACAGATGAAGCAGGCGTCACGCGCCGTCGCTGGCGCCTCGACTGGCGCGGCGTCGGCGCGCTCATCGCCGGGCAGCGCATCGGGCAGGGCGTCGGCGGCGGTCGGTGGCCGCGCTGGCTCGAATCGCTCAGGCATGCGCCCCTCCGGCTCTCCATCCAGGTGGAATCCAGGCGGACCGCGTTGCGCCTGCGCTGGCAGTCTAGTCGCCGGACTGCGCGAGCGTCAAGGGCAGGCGCCGCCGAGGGTGGGCGCGGACCTCACCCCCAGCCCCTCTCCCACGGGGAGAGGGGAGCAAGCGAATTCCCCCTCTCCCCGTGGGAGAGGGGGGCAGGGGGTGAGGTCGCCAGGCGCTTAGAAGATGCGCACAGCCACTTCGGCGGGCGCTTCCAGCAGCTTGACCAATTCATCATCCAGGCGCACCAGGGTGAGCGAATAGCCCGCCATATCGAGCGAGGTGCAGTAATTGCCGACATAGCTACGCTGCACATTGATGCCACGCGCCGCTAATTGGTCATGGGCGCGCGCATAGAGTATGTACAGCTCCGAAATGGGCGTGCCACCAAGACCATTGATCATCAGCGCGACATTGTCTCCCTGCTTGTAGGGAAGATCAGAGACAACCGCCTCCAGCATCTCATCAACGATCGCGTTGGCGTTGGTCAGCTTCTCACGACGGCGGCCCGGCTCCCCGTGGATGCCAACCCCCATCTCCATCTCATCGTCGCCCAGCTCAAAGAGCGGTGAACCCTTCGCAGGCGGCGTGCACGACGTCAGCGCCATGCCCATCGAGCGCGTGACCGAGTTGACGCGCTTGCCCAACTCCACCAGCGCATCGAGATCGGCGCCTTGCTCGGACGCCGCGCCCAGCGCCTTGATGACGAAGAAGTTGCCAGCCACGCCTCGGCGCCCAACAGTGTAGGTCGAGTCCTTCACCGACACGTCATCATCAACCATCACCGTGCCAACGCGGATGCCATCCGCCTCCGCCATCTCCCGGCCCATATCAAACGCCATGCGGTCGCCCGTATAGTTATTGATGATGTGCAAAACGCCCTTGGGAGACGCCAACAGCTTGGTCGTCTCGTAGACGTAGTCCATCGGCGGCGCGGCAAAGACATCCCCTGGGCACGCGGCGTCGAGCATGCCACGCCCGACGATCATGACGTGGGCTGGCTCGTGACCTGATCCAGAACCCTGCATGATGGAGACTTTATTCGCGTTCGGGGCGTCCGCGCGCATGATGAGGTTGTATTCGGGGACGTACTTGAGGGTGGTAGGATTCGCCAGCGCGATGCCTTTCAGCATCTCTGGGACGTACTGTTTGGGATCGTTGACAAACTTCTTCATCAGGAAAGCTCCCTTCGTTGGCAAAGCCTACCCCACGCTGGGTAAGGCGACTGCGCTGCTCTCACATCAGATTCGTCGCACACGATGCGCACTGCGCCTCCTTTCAACGCCCACGGCGCCGCGCTATGAAGCGTACTCGACGCTCAGATGGCTCATGGCCACAGCTCGCTCAAGCGCTCGAACAGCACCGCGATGGCCATTGCCCCAGCGTCGAGTGTGCCGATGCTCCGCTCACCGGTGTAGGCGGCGCGTCCGCGTTTGGCGAGCATATCGCGCGTCGCCTCGGCGCGTGTGCGCGCGACCGCCGCCGCTTCGCGCAGGGCCGTCGCCGCGTCTTTGCCGCTTTTGAACGACGCTTCGAGCTGATCGGTTGCGGGAATCAGGGCATCGAGCAGCGTCTTGTCGCCCAGGTCTGATTGCCCGCGCTGTTGAATCCCTGCGATGGCGGCGCGCAACATCGCGATCACATCGTCCGAGGTGAGGTCTTGCTTATCGCCAATCGCCACACCTGCCCGCAGGAAACCGGTGCCCCAGATCGGGCCTGATGTTCCACCGATGCGGCCGGTGATGGTCGTGGCGACCTTCTTACACAGGCCGCCTGTGCTGGTGTACGCAAGCGAGTCCCAGTCTTCCAGCACCTTTTCAAAGCCGCGAGCCATCGAGTACCCAAAGTCTCCATCGCCGACAACCGCATCCAGATCACCGAAGTACTTCTCGTTGTCAACCACGGTCTGGGCGATGGTCTTCACGACGAATCTCGCGGTGTCCAAGCTCGACTGCTCCATGAGGAAGCCCC
>JAICSR010000546.1 GCA_025936795.1 Ktedonobacterales bacterium
GCGTCGAAGCGGCGAATCTCGCCCCACTCCACCAGCTCGTTCAGCGTGTGATAGAGCGTCGTCAGCGAGAGGCTCGGCAGCGCGGGCTTGAGTCGGCGATAGAGGTCTTCCGCAGTGGGATGCGTCCTATCCTCCGCCAGCGCGCTCCAGATGAGGATGCGCTGCGAGGTCGCTTTGCCGCCCTGCTGGCGCACACGCTCGATCAGTTCGTCAACGGTTCGCATGGTCGCCTACCTGTCAGATGCATCGGATGAAGTCGCGACACCCGCGCCGCGCCACGTACTTGTATCGTATACATATCTGTAGCGATTATAAATTACTGGCCATCGCATGTCAATGAGGAGGGGCGGTGAGGACGTGCGGCGCCGGGGAGCCTGGCCGCTCGCTGACGCCCCTTGACCTTCCAGTAGCTGGAAGGTGTACGCTGCTGATACGGACGTTCGAGTGGACCCGTTGAGATGAGAGGAGGCGCGCGGATGGCGGGCGTCGAAGAGGCTGGCGCGGTCGGGCTGGCCGCCGATGGGCTGGCCCCAGACGGGCATGCGACGGCGCGCTGGCTCACCATTGGCCAGGTGAGCCAGCGCACGGGCATCCCCGCGAAGACGATTCGCTATTACGAGAGTGTGGGGCTGCTGCCGCGCCCAACGCGGGGCGAGAACCACTATCGTCGCTACAGCCAGGCCGATGTCAACCGGCTGCTGCTGTTGCGGCGCATCAAGCTGCTCGGCGCGCCGCTGGCCGAGGCGAAAACGCTGCTGGCGAGCGCGACCGATGCGCGGTGCGTGGATGCGCAGGAGGCGCTGCTGACGCTGGTTGACGACCGCTTGACTGCGCTCGATCAGCAGATCGCCGAATTGCTCGCATTGCGCACCGAGATTCACGACTATCGGCATGCGCTGGAGTCGTGCCACGCCGATGAAACCACCGCCTTTAGCGACTGCGCCGACATGCGTTGCATCGGCGCGCCACCAGACGGCTCTGAGGGCGGCTACTATGATGAGGAGCACTGCTGTGGAGACGAACGCGAACGCGAACACGACCTGCTGCCAGGGGACGGATTGCTGCCCCTGCCCGGAGTGCGGGGGTGAGTGCGGCTGCGGCTGCTGCTAGCCAGCGGCAGGCGCTGAACTGATCATCCGGCGCGTCGGCGCAATTGTCCGACGGCCTCATTGTGCGCGCCATCCAGGCGCCTGGATGGCGCGCGCGCTGTTTGCGCAGACGACGCTGCCGGGCGTGGGGCCGATGTGAGGGTTCCAACTTCTGTCCAGTGGGGAGTGAGCACATGAACCATGCTCTATCGGATACATATCAGGCTGCTATCGGAATCATCTGTGCCGTGCTTGATTCGGCTTCAGCCTTACGTCCGAATGCAGCTGGCCTACAAGAGCAACTGCCCATTACAAGCGACGTCTGGGCGGCGTTCATGAAGGAGAGTGATGTGGGGCGTCGTGGAATTGTGCAACGCGTTTATCAGTGGCGCATGGACCTTGCATCCTCCAGTACTCTACCCCTGTCAGGCGTGACGAGACGGAAGCCAGGCGGACGCTTCCTTGCCTATGATCCAGATGACTCTCTTTCAGATGGCGCAGCTATGGCCGCTACCGTAGGCTTCTACAACTTTGACAATATGCCACCCGGAGTCCTCTGGCTAGACTATATCGTTGAACCAACCAGCCGCGTCCGCGCATGGGCGCCATTCACAGCATATTTGCTATGTTGGGTCCCTGACGACCTAATCGTGCTTGCAAATAAAGGGATCGAGATAAATGTGGAAGGATGCTTGCGCTGGTTGTCATAGGCGGTACGCGGCCATAGCAGGAGTCAACAATGTTGACTCACATCTGATAGTCTGCTGCTACCTACACCCATCTCCACAGGTGGGGATGGCGCCCTGCTCTACCAGACGCAGCCGACCTGCGACGACCTGTCGCGTCCGACCTGAGCGGGGGCCTCGGGAACGCCGCCGTGTGGCAGCAGCCTCACCTCCTCCCCGCTGGGCAGCTACAGCTACGGCGACGCGGCGTAAACCCCACATGCCAGCCGCAGGCCATCCCACGCGCTTCCAAGGCGCGCCTGGATGTAGGCGCTCCACAGCCCAGAGGAGAGGACGGCACTGATGAGCAGTGATGCGACTCACACTCACGACGACGACCA
>JAICSR010000290.1 GCA_025936795.1 Ktedonobacterales bacterium
GCCGAGATCGTGCCGCTGCGGCGCGCGGTCAGCCCGGCCAGCCCGGCGTCGGCGCCGACCAGCCGCAGCGTCTAAGGCGCGCTCGCCACTATGGCCGATTCCGCAGACACCGCAACACCTTCGTTGCTCGATATCTACCTGGCGCTCTCGCACATCGGCGGGCCCAACGCTGGCCCACTGGCGCCGCTGGCAGGCGAGGCGGCTGAGGAGACGCCGCGCACGCATGTCGCGCGGCTGGCCAATGGAGAGTGGCGCGTTTTCATCCGCCCAGACCTGCCAGACGCCATTCGCCAGCAGCTTGCCGCGCTGCCGCCAGTGGCGCTCTTCAGCGACTCCGCGCGTGTGGCAAGCATCCTGGCGCCCGGCGACACGGGCGACACGGGCGATACGGGCGACACGACCGCCAGTTCAGCAGCGAACACCTTTGGCGCTGACCTCTGGATCGGGCGCACGCTGCTTTTCCCCGACGATCTCGCACCCGCTCTGGCGCGGCGACCACCTGGCGACATCGTGCGGCTGGCGCCTGCGCTCGACGGCGGCGACACCTATGGCGCTCCGGCGCCCGTTGCCGAGCGGCTGCGACCAGCCATCGCGCCAGCCGATGAAGCGCCGCCCGCGCGTGAGGCATTCCCCGGCGAGCAGTTCGCCGCGCTGATGGATGGGCTGGTGGTCGCGACCTGTGAATCCGCGCGTGAGAGCGCGCTGGCCGCCGAGGCGTGGGTGCGCACACTGCCAGCGGCGCGCGGGCGTGGCTATGCGACGCGCCTGACCGCAGCCTGGGCGCTGGATGTGCGCCGCCGCGGCAAGACACCGTTCTACAGCCACCACCGCGAGAACAGCGGTTCAGCGGGCGTGGCGCGCGCACTGCGACTGATCCCCTTCCTCGAAGATGTGGGCTATCTCTGAGCGCGTGATCTGGAAAGAAGAAGGGTTGGCTGTGAGCGATGGCCAGCAATGATGACGGACCCGTAGATTCACGCCGGATGCGATGGCAATCGCTCCTTGCCGCTCCTGAGCGATTGCCAGCCCAGCTGCGCCATATCCGCTGGATCGGCGGTGGCAGCGGCGCTGGCAAAACGACCGTCGCTCGCCAGCTAGCAGCCACCCACGGGCTGCGACTCTATCATTGTGACGCCACGATGGCCGCGCATGCCAGCCGATTGGCTCCTGCTGACGCCTCGCTGCTGCGCGCCTTCCTCAGCATGGACATGGACGAACGATGGGTCAACCGCCCGCCAGACGCGATGTTCAAGACCTTCCCCTGGTTTGCGGGCGAGGGATTCGACCTGATCCTTGACGATCTCCTAACATTGCCGCCGGAGCCGCCGATTCTGGTCGAGGGGTTCAGACTGCTCCCTCGACTCGTCGCTCCGCTCCTGAGCCTACCGCATCAGGCTGTCTGGCTTTCCCCATCGCCAGCATTCCGCCGTATCGCCTTCGACCGTCGGGGCTTCACCTTGGAGATCCCGACCAGGACGAGCCAGCCTGAGCGCGCCTTGTCGAACCTCCTCCTCCGCGACCAGCTATTCACCGAGGAGGTAGTCGCGGAGGCGACTGCGCTGCGCCTGCGCGTGATCGAGGTTGACGGCGCCCTGGGTATCGACGAGGTGTCCAAATGCGTGGCTCAATGCCTCGGCTTGGGCGCCCGCTGACCTGTGCTATTGCAGGCGCAAGCGGCACTTGCTATAGTGCGTTATAGGCGCGTCGTGTGGCTGCGGCGCAGACTGCGAGGGGCGAGATGGAGCTGGCGGAGAAGCTGCGTCGGCTGCGCAGGGCCGAGGGCATGCGGCGCGGACTCTGGCGCACCCTCACCCAGATCGAGGTGATCCACGCGATGCGCCAGGAGATTGGCGTCTCGCTCAGCCAGGCCTATCTCTCGCAACTGGAGAGTGGCAGGCGGCGTCATCTGACCAGCGCCACACGCGAGGCGCTGGCGCGCTTCTATCACGTTCACCCTGACTATCTGGTCAGCGATCCACCGGGAGCCGTGAGCGCGCCTGATCCTGCGCCCGACCCTGCGCGTCCACTCGACCATATGCATGCGGGGGCGCTGGCGCGGCTGGCGCCGGAGCCAGCGCGTGTGGCGCGCCTGCTCGATTGGCTGCTGCGCCTACCATCAGAGGAGCTGGCGGCGCTGGAGCGGCGCATGGATGCCGCTGACACGGCTGGCGAGTAGCGCGCAGTAGACGCACGACGTGCGCAGATTGCGCACATTACGCCCAGCGCGCAACGTGGTATGGCGCCTGCTCGTACTGATGATATGAGCGGGGCGACATGGGCGCCAGCCTCCGCACGATCAGTTCCCGCTAGAGAGCGGCAGGAAGAGAACTATGGGTAGCAAAGCGAACTGGTTTGCCGTCGGCGTTGTCGCCGGTCTCGCAGCGGCAGCCATTGGACAGGAACTCGCCAAGGCTCCCGAAGCGCGTACCTGGAAAGGGACCGTTGCGGGCGTACCCTACAACTTCCGTCTGGAAGAGTGGCCAGAAATCACGAATGAGTACTGGAATCCAGCGAGCGAGAAGATTCTGATTCCGCACACGATTGGCCTCGGCTGGGGCGTCAACTTCGCCGCGCTGAAGCGTCGCGTGGAGACGCTGCTGGGCGTCAACGCGCCGACCAGTGACGAAGCCACCCGCCCGCAGACCCCCGTCGGCGTCTGAGCGCTCGCCATACTCGCCATACTCGCCATACTCGCTGATGTACGTTGAGTCGTGTTGACTGCGTTGAATGTGCATCATCACCTGATGCCAGGAGGCGCCAGGATGCTTGCGACAGATCCTCTCTCGTTGCTCTTGCTGGGGTGCGCGCTCTTCTCCGGCCTATTTCTCGTGGCCACCCTTGCGCTGGGCGCTGGCCATGCGCACGTAGGCCACCTCGGCCATGCGGGCCACCTCGGCCATCTGGGTCATCTCGGCCATCTGGGCGACGCGGGCCACCTGGATGGCGCCCATAGCGCCGCGTCTGGCCATAATGCAACCACCCACACAACAACCAATCACGCTGGCGCGCAGGCCGCGCCAACGACGGGCGAGAGCTTGTTGGGCGCGGCGCAAAGCCTGCTGCTGGGGAGCCTCAACCTCAATGGCGCGCTGATCTTTCTGCTGGTGTTTGGCGTGCTGGGCTACCTGCTGCACAATGGCCAGGGAGCCTCGCTGCTGACCGTCGTGGTCGTCGCTGGGCTTGTCGGCGCGCTGGCGGCCATCGGCGTCAACGCCGCGCTCACGCGCATCTTCATCACCTCGCAGGCTGGCGAACTGCCAGACGATAGCTCGCGCCTGGAGGGGCGTCTGGCCTCGGTCAGCATCGCCATTCGCGCGCAGGGCCTTGGCGAAGTCGTCTACAGCGGCGAGGCGGGAGCGCGCCACAGCATCGGCGCGCGCAGCAGCGATGGCGCCGCCATCGGCGTCGGAACCCAGGTGGTCATCGTCGCGACGGAGCAGGGCCTGGCGACCGTCCAGCCGTGGGAGGGCTTCCTCGCCGAGACACGCCAGCGGCTGAGTGTTGACCAGTCCGGCGCCCGCCTGGCGCCAGCGGCCCCACCAGGCGACGCGCCGTAGTCCAGCGCGTGAGACCGCGCATCTGCGTGCGCGCTGGCCGGAGCGACGCTACGGCGCATTCCTCATCCATCGCGATACACCACATCCATCGCGATACACCACAAGATACTTTGAACCTATCGAGCCTGACGAGCCGATTGCGCCTCACAGTTGAGGCGGCAGATGATTGGCGCTTCCCTCCTGAGGTGTCGCTCCACTGTGGAGCGGCGCGGCGGGTGACGCGCCCCGGCCATGCGCCGGAGAAGGGGCTGAGCGTACTTCCATGCCAGCAATTCTGACGATTATCATCACGGTGATCGTGATCGTGGTAGCGTTCCTGGCGCTGCTGCGTGTCTTCAGTTCGTACTACCGCAAGGTTGGCCCAAACCGCGCGCTGATTGTCTATGGCGCGGGCGGCACACAGGTAGCCCAGGGCGGCGCGAAGCTGGTGATTCCGCTCATCAATCGCGCGCAGGAGTTCTCGCTGGAGCTGATGTCATTCGACGTGGCGCCGCAGCAGAATCTCTACACCAATCAGGGCGTCTCGGTGCGCGTCGAGGCCGTCACCCAGCTCAAGGTGCGCTCCGATAAGGAAAACATCCTGACGGCGGCGGAGCAGTTCCTCAGCAAGACCGATGATGACCGCGAGGGGCTGATTCGTCTGGTGATGGAGGGCCACCTGCGCGGCATCGTCGGCCAGTTGACCGTCGAGCAGCTCGTCAAAGAGCCAGAGATGGTCAGCGAGAAGATGCGTCAGGTCAGTTCGGCGGACCTGGCGAAGATGGGGCTGGAGGTCGTCTCGTTCACCATCAAAGAGGTGCGTGACGAGAACGACTACATCTCGAACATGGGGCGCCCGGAGATCGAGCGCATCAAGAAAGAGGCCAATATCGCCGTGGCGCTGGCCGCGCGCGATACGCAGATTCAGGCAGCCAACGCTGCGCGCGAGGCCGCCGTGGCCAAGGCGTCGGCGGATCAGGAGCGTGTGGAGGCCGAGGCCGCCTCGCAGGCGAAGCAGTCGGAGTTCCAGCGCGATCTCGCGCTCAAGCGCGCGACCTACGACGCCGAGGTAAAGAAGCAGCAGGTCGTCGCCGACAAAGCCACCGAGTTGCAGGCGCAGGTGGTGCAGCAGCAGATCGTGCAGGAGACAGCCCGCGCGCAGGAGATCGAGAAGACCGCGCAGGTGAAGGTGCAGGAGGCCGAGTCGCAGCGCCGTCAGATGGAGCTGGAGGCGACCGTCATCAACACGGCGAACGCCGAGCGGCAGCGCATGGAGACGCTGGCGGCGGCTGAGCGGCAGCGCCTCTCGCTGGAGGCTGAAGGACACGCGTCGGCGCTACGTGCGCAGGCGTCAGCGGATGCCGAGGCGACCCGCATTCGCGGTCTGGCCGAGGCGGAAGTCATCCGCGCGAAGGGTGAGGCCGAGGCCGAAGCGATGCGCGTGAAGGCGGCGGCCTACCACGAGTACAACCAGGCGGCAGTGCTGGACAAGGTCATCACAAATCTGCCAGAGATGATGCGCGCATTGGCCGAGCCGCTCTCGAAAGTGGACAAGATCAGCATCGTCTCGACAGGCTCCAACACCAATGGCAGCCTGGGCGCCAGCCGCGTGACTAGCGACATGGTGAACATCATGGCGCAGGCGCCCGCGATTCTGGAGGCGCTGACGGGCGTGCGCATGGCGGACCTGTTTGCGCGTGTGCCAGGCATGACGGTGGAGAGCGATGGCGCGGCGGCGAACGGCGCGACAGCCACC
>JAICSR010000143.1 GCA_025936795.1 Ktedonobacterales bacterium
CTGCCCCCTCCCCAACCCCTCCCCCGCTGCGGCGGGAGAGGGGCTTTCGAGGACTTCCCCGCGCCCGGTGGGCAAGGGCTGGCGCCCGCAGCTAGCGGAAGAGGTCGGCGGCGGGGTCCATGAGGATCTGGGCGCCGGAGCCAGCCGCGCGCTGATAGGGGTAGCCGCGTACGAGCACGAACGGCGTGCGCTCGACTTTGCCAGTGGCCAATTCGGTGGCGGAGGCGATCTCGTCGGCGACGGCCATCACGCTGGAGTTCATGATGCGCCCGAAATCGTCGGGCTGGCCGCGATAGTCCGCCAGGGGAGCCATCCCCGCGACCCCCAGCGCGACATTGACGATGCCCTGCCGCCACGGGCGCCCGAACGAGTCGCTGATGATGATGGCCAGCTCGGCGCCCGCCTGGCGCGCCAACGCCGCGCGCAGCCGCTCGGCGGAGGCGTCTGGGTCGCGCGGGAGCAGGCATACGATGTCCTCACCCGGCACGTTGGAGGCGTCCACGCCGGCGTTGGCGCAGACGAAGCCGTGGCGGGTCTGGGAGATAATCAGCCCACGATCCATCCGCACGATGCGCACGCTCTCGCGCAACACCACCTCCACCTGGCGTGGGTCGCGCCCCCACTGCTGCGCATAGCGCAGCGCGAGATCTGACGGCTCGATTGTGTTGAGGTCTACCAGCAGGCCTTCCGCCTTGGAGACGAGTTTCTGCGTGACGACCAGGATGTCGCCGTCTTGCAGGCGCAGATTGCTCCTGGCCACCGCCGCCAGCGCCATCGCCGCGATGTCATCGCCGGATTGCGCTTCAGGCGCGCCACGCAGCGGGATGATGCGGATGCCCGCAGGCTCCGTCTCATCCGTCTCAGCAGAATGCGCATCGGATGGCGTCATAGCGGCTCCCTCTGGATAGCTGAACATGGCGGCGTCGCAGTGGTGGCGGGCTGCGCTGGCGGCCACAGACCACGCGCGATCAGTTCGGCGAGATCGGCTGGCGTGTCCACGTCAAAGGCGGCGCCTGGCGCATGAAACACGATGGTCGGCGCGCCCTGCCGCTGGGCCAGCCGCCGATGCCGCGCGTAGCTGCCGCGCCCGTAGGCCAGTGGCGCGAGCGAAGCTGGACGCGCCAGCAAGAGGTTGGTTCCCTCGCCAGCGCGATCGGGGGCGAGCGCAACGACGCGCGGGTGCAGGCGGGTCATCGCCACAAAGCGGCGTACCTCATCCGCTGTCAGCAGTGGCAGGTCGCCCAGCGCGATCAGCAGGCCAGCCGCCCCCTGCTCGACCGTCCAGTCGCGGGCGAGCGCCAGGCCAACATTCAGGCCACCGCCACGCGCACCAGTGGCTGGCTGGCGTAGCGGTATCGCGCCGTGCGCCTCAGCCCAGGCCAGCGCGGCGTCATCTGGGCTAACCAGCGCAATCTGATCGAAGATGTCCGCCTCGCGCAGAGCGCCCAATGTGCGCTCAGCCAGCGTCAGCACCAGCGCCCTGCGTTCAGTGGGAGCCAGGGCGCCCGCCAGCCGCGATTTCGCGCGGTCGAGCCGATTGAGCGGGATGACGCCGATCAGGCGCCCCACATGGATATCGCGGCGATCTGGCTGCATCATCGCTTCATCCCTGCTTCATCCTCGCGTCGTCCTCAGCCGCCCCAGTGGGGTGGCTGGCCTGGCCGTGGGCGAGGGTGGCGGCGAAGGCGAGTGTCTCGCGCGCCAGTCGCTCACGGTCCGCATCGTCGCGCATGATCGTCTGCGTGACGAGCGGGCGCACGCCCAGCGCCGCGATGTCAGGCGCGAGTGCGGCGTCGGTCGCATCGAGGACGAGGCCGTCGAGCAGCGCGCCATACCAGCGCGCCACCCCCAGCGGCGACACCTCGAAGCCCTGCGCCGCCAGAATGCGATCCGCTGGGCCTTTGAGCGCCTGCCCGCCGATGATCGGGCTGACGGCGACGACGGGCGCGTCCGCCTGCGCCAGCGCCGCACGCATGCCCTCCATCTGCAGAATCGGCTCGATGCTCAGCAGCGGATTCGAGGGGCAGAGGATGATCGCCTCAGCCTGCGTCAGCGCCGCCAACGCCTCAGGCAGTGGCCGCGCGTGTTCGACGCCAGCAAAGCGCACGCCACTGACGACATCCTGATGGCGTCTGCGCACGAAGTAGTCCTGAAAAGCCAGCTCCCCGTCGGGCGTCTGGATGATCGTCGCGACCAACCCATCGGTCATCGGCAGCAGCCGGGCGCCAACGCCGAGCGCCTGCGCCAAGCCGCGCGTGACCGCCGAGAGTGGCTCGCCCGCGCTCAGCCGCGCCGTGCGCAGCAGACTGGTCGCCAGATCGCGGTCGCCCAGCCAGAACCATGCCTCCTCGCCATAGCGGCGCAGCATGTCGAGCGCAGCGGTGGTGTCGCCGACGACGCCCCAGCCGGTCGCCTCGTTCGCCAGCCCGGCGAGGGTGTAGAGCACGGTGTCGAGGTCGGGGCAGATGCGCAGGCCATAGTGGTCGAAGTCATCGCCCGTGTTGACGATCACCGTCAGCGTCGCTGGCCCCGCCGCCTCAGTTGTGAGGGCCAGCGACAGGCCGTGCGCCATCTTCGCGCCGCCAACGCCGCCCGCAAGCGCAACAATCATGGCGTCAGGAGTCTTTCACGACCACATGCGTGATCGGCAGATAGATCGAGACGCGCTGTTGCTTGGCGAACATGTCTCTGGCCTGGCGGTCGCCTTCCTCCTGGCCATGGTAGCGAATCGCCAGCGCACGAATGTCGGCCTGGGCCGTCGCTGGGTCGTCGTTGAGCTGCGCCACGCCTGAGATGGTCACATAGTGGTAGTCATCCTCCAAGCAGATCGAGATACGCGGGTCGCGTTGCAGATTCTTGCCCTTCACGCGGCTGAGCGTGGTATTCATCATGATCGTGTCGCCGCGTAACTCATACCACATCACGGTCTGTTGCGGGGAGCCATCCGCGTTGATCGTCGCCAGCACGGCGAAACGCTTCTCGTTG
Source organism: Ktedonobacterales bacterium (assembly GCA_025936795.1). Lineage (GTDB taxonomy): Bacteria > Chloroflexota > Ktedonobacteria > Ktedonobacterales > JADMIN01 > JAKAIY01. The sequence continues at coordinate 2,986 of JAICSR010000143.1, forward strand.
AGGAAGTCACGGACAGTGGCATCGAGTGGCATTGTAGCTAACAGCCCTTTCCTGACAGCGGCGCGACTAGCGGCCTGCGACAGTGAGTTTGTTGACGGCGGGGATCACCTCGGCGCCCATCAGATCAAAGAACGCGGGATCGTGGACGCTGACCGAGCTGATGATGGCCTGGTCAATGCCCAGCTCCGCCAGCGCGGCGAACTGTTCGATGGCCTGCGCAGGCGTGATGGCGCCTTCGCCCCCGTCACGGGTGACGTTGAGATGCGCGAGGCTGGTCTTCTCGATCTCCGCGTAGGGGCGGCCAAGCGCGTCGCAATGCTCGCGCAACACGCTGAGCTTGTGGCGCAGCGCGTCATCGCCCATCCGCGCGAAGAGGTTGCAGGCGTCGCCATACTGGGCGACGAGGCGCAGCGTCTTCTGCTCACCACCACCGCCGATCATGATGGGTGGATGTGGCCGCTGGACGGAGTTTGGCGAGTTGAGCGGACGGTCGAGCTGATAGTGTTTGCCGTGGAACGGCTTGTCGTCGCCAGACCACATCTGCTGGGCGATCTGAAGCAGCTCTTCCAGACGCTCAAAGCGTTCGGCCAGCGGTGGAAACGGCACGCCCAGCCCGGCATGCTCCTGCTCGTTCCAGGCGGCGCCAACGCCGAAATACGCGCGCCCCTGCGAGAGGACATCGAGCGTGGTCGCCGTCTTGACGAGGATGCCCGGGGAGCGGTACGTAACGCCCGTCACGAGTGTCCCAAGCCGCAGGTGATTTGTGCGCCCGGCGGCGAACGCCAGCGCGCTCCAGCTTTCCAGCATTTCGTGCTCTGGGGCGCCCACGAAGGGAATCTGGAAGAAGTGATCCATCACCCACAGGCTGTAGAACCCGGCCCGCTCGGCCTGCTGAGCGATGGAGCCAAAGGCGTCGCCCAGATGCGCTGAGCCGCCGGGAAATGTGAAGTTGGGAACCTGTAATCCTACGCGCACATGTGTCTCCTCAATCGGATGTTCTCACTGACCCCATACACTATACAAATTATAGTGACTGACGACAAACATGGGCCGTCTGCCAGATCGGCCCACACGGCCCATATGCCTGGCGAACGCGCTGCCTGTACGCTACAATGCGCGGAGTAGGTTCATCGCCCTGAGCGCGCAAAGTGGACGATGGCCGCGTGATGAGAGCAGGGGCAGAGATGTATGAGCCGGAATGACCTGATTGGCCAGAGCATTGGTCGGTATCGGGTGCTTGCACAGCTAGGCCAAGGAGCCACTGCCCGGGTCTTCAAGGCCTACGATGAGCTACGCGCACGCGATGTCGCCCTGAAGGTGTTGCCCATCGCGGCGGAGGACCGCGCGGCATTCATGCAGCGCTTCGAGCGCGAGGCTGAGGTCATTCGCTCGCTCCACCACCCAAACATCGTCGAGGTCTACGACAGCGACAAGACCGATGAGTACGTCTATCTCGCGCTGCGCCTGCTCGATAAGCAAACCCTGCGACGCCGCATCGTCGAGCGGAGCCTCTCGATCCAGAGCGCCTGCCAGTATATCATCCAGATTGCGCTGGCATTGCACCATGCCCACCAGCAGGGGATCATCCACCGCGATGTCAAACCTTCCAACATGCTCTTCGACCCCGATCAGCCAGATCACATCCTGCTAACTGACTTCGGCACTGCCAAGATACTGAATGCTCGCGGGCTGACCAGGACAGGCGCAACACTTGGCACCGCCGAATATATGTCGCCAGAACAGGCGCAGGGCCAGGAAGTAGACCAGCGCTCCGACATCTATTCACTCGGCTGCACGCTCTACGAGGCGCTGTCAGGGCAACCGCCATTTGTCGGAGAGCCTATCCCGGTCCTCTATCAGCAGGTGCATGTCCAGCCGACCTACATTCGTAGCCTCAACTCGGACGTGCCACCAGGGTTGTGGCATGTCTTGCGCAAGTGCCTGTTGAAGCGCCCGGACGATCGCTATGGCTCGGCGGCGATTCTTGCCGAGGAACTCCGGCCATTTGCGGAGGGGTTGATTCAGCCGACACCACCGCCGTGGCGCGCCCCGGAGACGGCTCGGTTCGCGACGAATGGGCTTGCCGACGCAGGACGCCCGCGCCACCCAATATCACTGCCGCTGCCGCCGTCGCCACCGGTCGCGCCGCCGTCGCCATCGGACGCCAATAGTGTCGGGCCCCTGCCACTGGAACTGGGAGAAGCGCGCGCGCCAGTGTCGCGGCCTGCGCTGGGGCCGCGCGGCCCAAAGCCCAGCGTGAATCTGCCTTCAACCACTGGGCGTCCTGCAACTACTTGGCGTCCTGGCCTGCTCAGTGGCAGTGGGGTACTCTCGTCCGAAGAGCGGCAGGCGCTCTCGGCGTATGCCGAGGAACTCGATGCTGAGGAGCCGCAGCCGCCAGCTACGCATCAGCCGTCACCTGCGCGCCCAGGCATGCCCTATCCAGACTATCCGACCATGCCAACGCCTGCCCTGGCCCTGCGGGCGCAAACCAGTGGCCCCCTTCACACGACGACAAGTGGGCCAATCGGCGGTCAGCAGTGGCATGGCCAAACCGACGCACAGTATCGTAGCCCAACCAGTGGCGCTCTGGATGACTATCACGGTCCGGCAAGCGGCGTCTATGACACCTATCTTGGCCCGGCGAGCGACAGCCTGGGCGCGGGCCAGCGCGGACCGAACAGCGGCGGCATTGGGGAGCCACGACGCGCGATGACCTCAGGCCCAGTGGTCGTGGGCGCCCTGCGCGACGACTATAACCAGACCATGCGAGCTCCTCGCCGCAGACCCATCTCGCCGCTGGCGCCAATCGGGGCAGTTGTAGTGGCGCTGCTCCTGGCCGTGGCGCTGGGGATGGGCGGGGTCAAGCTCTTTGCGCAGCAGGGCGCGCCTGCCCATACGACCCCGCGACCTACCGCCACCGTCAAGGCGCAGGCCACTGCGACGGCGACAGTCGCTCAGCCAACCGCTACAGCCACGCTCACTGCCCAGCAGACGCTCAACCAGCAGGCAGCCAGTGCGTTCCGCGCGATCACGCTCGCGCCGTTCTCCGATGGCTCCTGTTCGAGCGCGTCGGCGACCACCCATTTCACGGGTGGCCCCGTCTATGTCAACCTGTGCATGGCGAGGTCCAGGCCGCCAGGGCCGGTGACGGTGGTGGTGCGGCATAACAGCGCGACCGTCCGCACGCTCATCGCCAATGTGACGCCGAGCGCAGGGGCTTTCTACACGCAGGGCCATACCCTCAGCCCCGGCGCCTACGACATGCTGGTGACGATGCAGATCAATGGCAAACAAGCGGTCGCGCAGGACATCGCCTTTACCGTGCAATAGGCCATTCCTGCGGACGCAAGCGCTGCGACGCTGAACACGGGCTGGTGGGTGATTGCAACCGCCAGCCCTTTCGCGTAACGCGGAATGGCCGTTGGCGTGGCGCCCGACCTCACCCCTGGCCCCTCTCCTGCGAGGAGAGGGGAGTCCGGAGGTCCGTTTCCCCTCGCCTTGCAGGGGGGCAGGGGGTGAGGTCACGCCTGGCATGGCGCCAACACCCTGAGTGGACGCGGTATCAGGCGGGCGTGCAATAACACGACATGCAGACGCGCGGAAAGGCTGCTTGCGCCTGTCCGCGCGTTTGCTAGGGCCATCTCTGCCGTGTGCGCGACTAGTTCGAGAAGATGCGGAAGATGTTGCGACCGCCCTTGTCGTCCTGGTCGGCGCTTTGCCCTTGCTGCCCCTGCTGCTGGCCATAGCCGTTGTTATCGCTCCAGCGCGGGGCGACGCTCGGCACGGGCGCGGTCGGGCCGTCTTCGGGGCGCTGCGAGCCGTTGCGCGTGGCGAGCCAGTCCGGCACGCTGCCGTTGCCATTCGCCGCGCCAGTGGTCGTGCGTGGCGCTGGGCCTGAGCCGCCGTTGGCGCCAGAGGCGGCGATGCGCTCGTGGTCAATCCAGTCGTAGGCTCCGCTGAGGGCGTGCTCGCACCAGGTCGAATAGTCCTTCGGGGCGAGGCCTGTGCGCTCGAAGTGGTCGAGGCGGCGCATCGTCAGCACGAGCCAGTCCTCGCCCTGCTCCACCATGCGGTCGAGCAGATCAACCCCGGTCACGCCGCTGCGCTGCAACCGCTCGATGGCGGACAGCTCAGCGGGCGATGGGCGATAGGACGCCTCTTTCGCGTCATTGTCGCGCAGCTCTGAACGCAGGCCCGACATCGTCTCGTCGAGTGACTGCGTGACGCGCGTGACATACCAGGCCATGTAGCTATCGGAGACCCGCTGCATGGCTTCGAGCGGAATCTGCTCGTAGAGTTTTGTAACGGACGTGGGATCGGAAGCCATCAGTCCAGCACCCTTCTCGCTGTCAGCGACAGGCTGAGAACATCGGAGCGATGCGCGGCAGACTCGGCGCGGTCACCGCATGACCAGGCGCGAAGGGCCGCTATCCTCCACTCATCCTGCACTAATCCTGGTCATCGCGTTGGCGGTTCTGCCACCAACTCTGGACGGAGTCCGCACTCGAACCCTGAGGCGAAGCGCCAGCGGCGGACACCTCAGAGGGGGCGAACTGAGCCTCCTGGGAGCGAGACAACTGCTGCATCTCTTCCAGGGGATCGCTGGGAAGCTGCTCCGCCCGCGCCAGCAAGCTCGCGACGACTGCCGGGTTGGCGGCAGGAGCCGCAGAAGCTGCGGCGCTGGACGTCGCGTGGCTAGGCGCGGGCTGAGGTTGGTCCGGGCCGCCATCCAGTTTGGGCATGGCCGCCTTGATGACGTCAATGTTGCTCAGCTTGTGGCCGGCTTCGGTGTACGAGAGCAGCGCTGTGATGATCGGATTGTTCGTCTCTGGCAGCGGCGCGGGATGGTCTGGCGCCATTTGCTGCACACGTGCGCGCTCCTGATCCAGTGTGTTGATCTGGTCGCGCAGACGGTGGCCGATCTCCTGGTGGTGAAGCCACAGCTTGTACTTGCCCATGATGTGTCCCTTGCTCACTTGCGGCGCGTTGGCGCCACAACTCGGCGCGCTGGCGCAGCTCAACTTGCATCGCCAGGCAATGGTCGCGATAGTGGTCTGGCGGCCCGCAGGTCTCGCGGAAGCCTGCGCTGTCGCGCGCCGCTCGATGACGCCCGCCGATTGCGCCCAGGGGCGGGCGGACAACCTGCCCCCGACGAATCCGCGCCAGTATACCATAGGGCCTGTTCGTGGGCAATCGTGCGACCCTATCCGGCTACCAGCAGGCAGGGGATGTCTGTGTCGGTGCGACTTGACAGCGACCCTCATGGCTGGCTACCATACCTGCAAAGAGAGTCTCAGTTGACCCACCATGCGCGCTGCGCCAGGTGGCATGCCGAGATGTGACAGGCGCCATGCGAGACACGCCTGCCAGCGGGAAACTTCAGAAAGCCGTGGGATGATGCGACACGGCCCCGGCTGGCGCGCATCCACTCGCTAGCCTTCCGCTCAACCTGCGCGTCCCAGCCCCTACACGGGCGTCAGCGACGCAACGCGGCCAAGACGGAACGTAGCCCCGGCGTTAACGGGCCAATGAGGTCGGCGCTCAGCGTCCCCACCAGCCACTCTGGCTGTGGCGGGGCGACATTTGGGCGACCCGACGAACAAAGGTGGCGCCACGAGGCATACGCCGCTCGTCCTTTGCGATGGGCGGCGTATGTTGTTGGGCGAGATTGGGCTTGCGCGGCGCCACGCGATGCGATCAGATGCGATCTGATGCGATGTGGTAAGCGACGCGCGCATGCTCCCACTCCGCCCGAAGGAATCGGAGGAGTCACATGCTGGACATCGCATTCATCCGCGAGCATCCCGATCTGGTGAAGGACGTGGCGCGCCGCCGCAAGACCGACGTGGATGTGGATGCGCTGCTCTCGCTCGACAACACGCTGCGCACAACCCGCCGCCGCGCCGACGACCTGCGCGCTGAGCAGAACCGCCTCTCGAAGGCGATCCGCGACGCAGGGGCCGACAAGCAGGCGCGCGAGAGCGCCATCGCCCAGGGCCGCGCCGTCTCGGCGGAGCTGAAGCAGTTGGAGCCAGACGAGCGCGATCTGGAGGCCAAGCTGCGCGAGCTGCTGCTGCTGACGCCCAACATTCCGGATGCCAGCGTGCCAGAGGGCCAGAGCGAAGACGACAATGTCGAGATCAAGCGGGTGGGCGAGCCGCGCCA
>JAICSR010000525.1 GCA_025936795.1 Ktedonobacterales bacterium
AATGCCTCCCGAACTCCTCCTGTGCGCCTGGGCGCTCGTCGCATCGTTCAGTATAGAGGCGACGGGCGAACGCGGTCAACGACGAACGCACGACGAACGCGCCGCCGCGCCAGACGCCGCTCTGCTGTGAGAGTCGCGCTGGCGCCAGGCCGAGCCGTTTGACGACGCATGCGACCTATGTTAAGGTAACGTAGATTTTTCGCGCCCTGGGGCTGGTCAGCGCGGTCCAGAGTTTGGCCTGCTGGCCTGCGCGCCTCGGCGACCGCTTCGTCATCATCTCAGCAGATGATCCAATCAGATCGCTGTGATCTCTGTGCGAGCGCGCGACCATCAGGTCGCAAGCGCCCGCGCATCGGGAGGGTAGTCAGGGTGAGCGTAGACATCTCGCAGTTGACCGCACGTCTTGACCCGCAACGCCAGGAGGCTGTCAAGCAGCAGTATGAGGAGCGGGCGATGAACCCGACAGCCGCCTTCCTGCTCTGCTTCTTTCTGGGTTCCGCTGGCGCTCATCGCTTCTTTCTGCGCGAATGGCGGGTCGCGTTTGGGCATCTCGCGCTCTTCGTGGCTGGGGTGGTGGCGCTCGTCGCCGGACTGATTCAGACCCTGCCACTCCCAGTCAATCTGGCGTCTCATCCGCTGGGGGCCGCATTGGATGCGCTGGGCGTCGCGCTGCTGCTGGCCGCGCTCATCTGGGAGATCATTGATCTGGGGCATATTGACCATCAGGTCTATCAGCGCAATCTGCTGCTGGCGGAGGGCATCATCGCCGGGACGCTGCTCGCCGATCACTCGCTCATCGAGGAGGCCCGCCAGCGACTCTCGACGACCTCACGGAAGGCGCGCGCGCAAGCCCAGGCCGCCGCCGTGGCGTCGCCAGCCGCGCCAACTGCGGCGCCTGCGCCAGCCGCGCCGGTCGCGGGCATCATCACAGCGAACGAGGTAGCGGACGCGCGCGCGCTCGCCGAAGAGAACGCCGGATTCGCGACGATCTCTTACGCGGAGATGTCGCGTTTCGACATCAGCGAGGACCCCGACCAGGCGCGCCAGGCCAACGCCGACGCCGCGCATGAGGGAAATTGGTCCGAGAGCGTCACCACCGCCGAGACAGCGCCAGACGCCCCGCCAGACGCTGCGCCCGTAACCGAGACTGTGACGCGAACGCACAGCGAAGACGGCCCGCGCGTCACCGATAGCTATGAGGTGGATCGCGTCGCGGGACCATCAGCGGCGGAGGCCGCTGGCCTGGGAGCCGCTGCGCTCGGCGCTGGACTGCTAGGCGCAGACCACATGGCAGGCTTCGACGAGCCAACACAGCCCGACCATGCGGAGGGCGCAGCGGACGCCGCGTCGGCGATCCACGCCTACGACCCGTCCGACGCACAGCCTGCGGCGCCAGCCGAACCAGCGGCGCTCGCGGCTGCGGCGTATCAGTCAGATCAGGCGCATGGATATGACTTCGCGGATGACGACATTGGTGACGTGACGGATGCGAGCATGCCAGCGGTCGTCGCGCCACCCGCCGATATCGCCGTCGCGCACGCCAGCCCGGCCTACGTCCAGTTGCCAGACGAGCAGCCCGCGCAGGACGCGCCACTCTACCTGATCCCTGATGAGCCAACCACCGCCTACCCATATGCGCCAGAGCCAGTGGCCGCCGAACCGGTAGCGGCTGAGCCAGTGGCGGCTGAATCGGCCTATGACGCGACGCCGAGCGAGGAGCCGGCCGCCGAAGCGTATGTGCCGCCAGTCGCATCGGTCTATAGCTCGGCCACCGAGGCGCCTGTCGCGCCTACGCCAAGCTGGGATCAGCCGACCAGCGTGCAGCCAGAGCCGCAGCCGGAGCCAGAGGCTGCGCACGATGATACCCTCGCCGAGCTAGCGGGCTTCGGCGGCGTAGCGGGCGCCGGGGCGCTGGCAGGCGAAGCGCTGGCGCACGAGCGCGCTCCAGAGCCAGCCGCCGCCGAGCCAACGCCGGAGCCGGTCGCTGCCGCGCCAGCCGCGCCGAAGATGAAGAAGATTCGCGTGCGGCGCAAGGTGGTGGTAGACGGCCAGGTGGTGGCTGAGGAGGTTGTCGAGCGCGAGGTGCCAGCCGACATGGACACGGCAGAGGCGGCGGCGCAGATTCAGGCGGAGCTTGCCCACTACACGCCAGAGCAGATCGCCCAGCGCGCCCATCTCTCGCCTGACGAAGAGGTCGAGCTACGCCAGCGCACCGAGGGGCCAGGCGGCGCGCAGTAAGCGGGCTGGAATCGGGGCCATCCAGGCGCGGGGGGCCGCCCCGGAGGGCCCGCCCGCCCGCGGGGGGGGGGGGCGGGGGGGGCCGGCCGGGCCCCCCCCCGGGGGGGGGGGGGGGGGGGGGGGGGGGGGGGCCCGCCC
>JAICSR010000564.1 GCA_025936795.1 Ktedonobacterales bacterium
CAAGCGCTACGAGGGCGATTACGACGCCTACCAGCGGGCCAAGGCGGCGGAGCGCGTGGCCTGGGAGGAGTCGTTCGCGCGCCAGCAGGAGGAGATGAAAGACCTGCGCAAGCGTATCCGCGAGTCCGCGCGGCAGGTGGCCCACAATCGCAAGCCCAAGGACAACGACAAGTTGGCGTACAAGGGCAAGGGCGAGTGGGTGGCGGATGCGGTCTCGCGGAACGTGCGCGCCGCCGAGGAGCAGCTACGCCGCATCGAAGCCGACCCGGTCCCCAAACCGCCGCGTCTGATGCATTTCCAGCCGAAGTTCCGGGCCGAGGCATTGCGCGCGAATGCTATTGTACGGATGGAGCACGTTAGCAAGCGCTATGGCAAACGGCAGGTCTTGCGCGATGTGAGCCTGACGGTGTTGCCCGAGGCGCGGATTGCGCTGGTGGGGCCGAATGGCGCAGGCAAGACGACGCTGCTGCGCATTCTGTTGGGGCTGGAAGCGTCCGATGAGGGGAGCGTGCGGCTAGCGCCAGGCGCACGTGTCGCCTATCTGCCGCAGGAACCGGAGGTCGGCAGCGGTGAGCGCACGGTCTTTGAGGCGTATCGCGAGGGTCTGGAAGGCTACGAGTCGAATCTCGTCGCAGGTATTCTGGGCAACGGACTCTTTCATCTTGAGGATTTGACGAAAACGGTCGCGCAGCTCAGCCCCGGCCAAAAGCGCAAGCTTGAGCTGGCTCGGCTGCTGGCGCTCGGCCCGAACGTCTTGCTCCTGGATGAGCCGTCGAACTATGTCAGCCTGGACGTGCTGGAGGCGTTCGAGGCGGCGGCGCTGGCCTTCCCTGGCCCTGTCCTCCTGATCTCGCATGACCGCTGGCTGCTGAATCGCTTCGGCGGCGCTCGCTGGGAGCTTGCCGATGGACGCTTGAGTGACGAAGCGACCAGCACATCATCGGCAGGCAACTGGGCGCGTAATTGCCTTGGAGGAAAGTCTATGTTAGAAAACGAGTTGATGAGGTATTCATGAAATGGCGGACGAGGAAACTGAGCGACCGGGCGAAATCACTATCGACGACTTCCAGCGGGTGGATGTTCGTGTGGGGCGTGTGGTGGCGGCGGAGCCACTGAAGGGCGCGCGCAAGCCCGCCTATGCGCTGCGCATAGACTTTGGCGCGGAACTTGGCGTGCGCCAGTCGAGCGCGCAAATCACCGAGCACTATCAGCCAGAGGCATTGATTGGACAACTGGTGCTGGCGGTCGTCAACTTTCCGCCACGCCGCATCGCAGGCTTTCGCTCCGAGGTGCTGACGCTCGGCGTCGCCGATGATGCGGGCGCGGTGGTCCTGATTGCCCCGCGTTCAGATGTGCCACTCGGCGCCCGGCTCTTCTAGTCCAGAAGCGTCGCTGATGATTGCTGTATCTCATCAACCATATACGCTGCTATGGTTACTCGCCATGGCTGCGGAGCGTCTCTATATTCGTAAGCTCATCAGCTCGCGGCGGCAGGAATCGTATTCCCCGGCTCTCCCGACTCGTCGCCCGTGTGTTCTCACATATTCCCAGTTAACGCCACATGCGACCTCTGCGGAGGTCATAAGGATGTGGAACTCGCAGAGGTGGCATCGTGCCAATCCACCGGGCATCGGTTTCTTCTCCTCGAGAACTACAGAAACGCAGGTACTTTCACATAATTTATGGCGTTCCCTTGCCGTGGGAGGCAACTTCATTCGTCTTCTATGATGTATGCGATAAAAGCAGCGCAGAGTCGCGCGCTCGTTGAGGGGAAGAGTTATGGTTATGGGGCAGGGTGCGGCTTCACACCAGTCCAGGCGTCCAATGAGACGGGCGCAGATCATCCGCCTGGCGGCATCATTTTTCTCGCTGGCCATCATCTTTGTCATGAACGCCTGTGGATCGAACGCTGGTATAGCGCTGACCGAGAAGGCCGTTCTCGCGCAGGCGGATCACCGCGGCCCCGACTCCACGAATTCTACGCTCCTCATACCACGACACTATGATCGCCAGCGCGTGCAGAC
>JAICSR010000311.1 GCA_025936795.1 Ktedonobacterales bacterium
GACCTGATTGATCGCTTCCTGCCACCAGCGGGCCTCGTCGCCTATGACGATCTCAAGAGCGAGGAGGACTAGCATGAGCGCGCTGACCTATCAGCAGGCGCCGGGGCAGGGCCGCGCGTGGATTCGGCGCATCCGGCTGATCAACTGGCATGGCCACGAGAACGCCACACTCGACATCGTTGGCGACATGCTGGCGGTCATCGGCGAGAACGGCTCAGGCAAGTCGCTGATTCTCGATGCGATTGACTGGGCGCTCTTCCCCACCTCTGGCAAGGTCTTCAACGCGGCGGCGCGCGAGGGCGGACGCGGCAGCAAGCGCACACTCAGCAATACCATCCTGTTCTTCGATCCGCATGGCGTGGAGCGCCCCGACCACGGCTGGCGTCGCCAGCGCACCGTCGGCTACTGCGCCGTCGAGGTGGAGCATGAGGGCGAGGGGCGCTGGGTCTATGGCTCAGGCGCCGCCGCCACGCCGCAGTCGGCCCACCCCTTCTACTACGCGCTGCCCGCCATGCTGGAACAGATCGCCTTCCTGGAGACGACGCCGCAGGGCCAGGTTCCCTTGCAGATGCAGGACTTCCGCGCGCGCAACGAGAGCTTCATTGCGGCTGGCGGCGGGGTCTTCAACGCCAGCCAGGCCGAGGAATATAACCGGCTGGTGGCGCGGCGGCTGCTCAATATCGAAGGCTCCGACTGGCAGCGGCGCTACGAGGCGCTCTACGACGTGCTGCATCGCATGCTTGGCCTGAAGGTGGATGATGCGCTGGTGGCTGATCCTAGCGGCGTCGTGCGCGAGTTCCTGCCGGTAGTGGACCGCCCGCATCTGGAGCGGCTGGTGGATGGCCTGGAGGGCATCCAGCGCATCCACCGCGATATCGAGGAGTATAGCAAGCTGCATGCGATGCTGGCCGGGGTGGTGGAGGCGCGCGGCAAATATCACGACGCAGCGCTCAAGCATGCCGCGCTGGTCTGGCTGCGCGCCGCATGGGAGCACGACGACAGCGCCAAGGCGCTGACGGCGGCGGAGGAGCGCCAGCGCGAGGCGGAGTCGAGCGCGCGTCAGGCCGAGGCCGCCGAGGAGACGGCTTATGGCGAGGAGAGCGCCGCCCGCCGCGAGCTGGAATCGCTTCAGCAGTTGCATCAGGGCGAGGTGGTGCAGGCGGTGGGCCGCGCCAGCGATGGCTTGCAGGCCGCGCAATTCGAGCAGGACCGCGCGGCGCGTGAACTGCGCGCAGCGGAGGAGCGCCTGAAGCGCTCGGAGTCCTCGCTGACGACCGCGCGACAGTCTATGGAGCAGGAGGTCAGCGCGGCACGGGCGCGGTTGGCCGAGCTACGCGGGCGCGGCGAGCGGGCGCTTGGCGCGTTGCCCGCGACGCTGACCGACGCCTGGGAGCAGGTGATGGCGCAGCCCAGCGAGCAATCGCTGGCCGACGCGCTGCACGGCGCCTGGGTCGCGGCGGACGCGGCGCTCGCTGAGCTAGATGTCCACGCCCAGCGCATCCGTGAGGCGACGGCGGAGACGACGACGGCGCGCCAGACCGAGCGCGAGGCGCGCGCCCAGCACGAGGCGGCGGCCCGCGCCCTGCAATCTGCGCGCCAGGCGCTCTGGGCGCGCTGGGATAAGCTCTCGCAGCGCTGGCCAGAGGGGCTGGGACGCGCGCCCAATGGCGAGCCATCCACGATTGTGCTGCCGCCGCTGGCCGAGGCCTGCCGCCAGGCGCTCGACGAGAGCCGTACGCTGATGCGTGACGCCGAGGGCCGCGCGGCCCGGCTGGAGGTGCGCACGGGCGAACTGGAGGCGCGCATCGCCAAGCTTGGCGACGAGATCGGCCAGACGCAGACCGAGCCGATTCCGCCGCTCTCGCCGGAGCGCGAGCGGGCGCTGGCGCGGCTGCGCGAAGTAGATCACGGCGTCGAGCCAGCCTATCGCCAGCTCGATCTGGCGCGCGAGGGGTTGCCCTGGGCAGACGCCATCGAGGGGTTGCTGGAGCATACCGACACGCTCACACTGCTGCTGCTGAGTGTGCCAGTAGAGCAGGCGCGGGTCGCCGCCCCGCGCGAGGTAGACTGGCATGCGCTCGTCCCGGCAGGCGCAGGCAAGGCGCAGCGCGGCTCGCTGGCGTTGGCGCTCGTCACAAACACTCCCGATCTGCGCCGTCACCTCGACACCGCCTTCGGGTCGGTCACGTTGACACAGGAGCCGCCACGCGCTGGCGACTATCTCTGCCCGGATGGCCGCTATCGGCTGGGCGACGTAGCAGGGGTAATCCAGCCGCGCAGCCGCTCGCAATCGCTGATCGGCGTGGTGCGCAGGCAGGCCGCCGCCGCCGCACGCCGTGAGGAGCTACAACGCGAGCAGGCCACCACACGCCAGGAGCTTGCCGAGGCGCAGGCGGCGCTGGGGCAGGAGCGCACGAACGCCCGCGCGGCGGATGTGCGCTCCCACGCGTTGGCCGAGGTGGCGCACATGCTCGAAGAGGTCGAGCAGCGGCGCGGTGAGCTACGCGGGCTGCGCGAGGCGGAGGAAGCGGCCTCGCTGCGGCTGGCGGCGGCGGGGCGCAGCGGCGAGGAGGCGGCGCAAGAGGAGGAAGACGCGCGCGCGCGCTGGGCCGACACCACTCGCGCATTTCCCGCGCTGGCGAATGATCCAGCGGCGCTGGAGCGCGCTCGGCAGACGCTGGCGCAGGCGCTAGCCGACGCGGAATCGCGCGCGGGCGAGACACGCGGGCGGCTGAACCAGCTTGGCGCGCGGCTGCGCTCCGCTGAGGAGACACACAGCGCCGAGAACGAAGGCTACGGCATGGCGCGGGCCTACCTCGATCAATGCGACCACAAGGCGCAGGAGGCGCAGCGCCTGCTGAATGAGGCGCGCAACGCGCTGCGCGCCGCCGGGCTGGAAGACTTCGAGGCGCGCATCACCCAGCTCCAGCGGCGGCTGAAGTCCACCGAGGAGCAGGCGCGCAAGGCGGGCGTGGCCAAGGGCATCGCCATTCACCAGCTCGACGCCGCCAAGCAGGCGCGCGAGACACAGGCGCAGGCCAGCGCCCGCGCTGCGACTGCGCTGGAGCAGCGCAACACCGCCTTCGCCGCGCTGCTGAGCGCGGTGGCTGATAGCCTCGATCTGCCTGCCAATCAGGTGGATGACCCCGTGCGGTATGCGCGGCAACTGACCAAGGGTCGCGAAAACCGCGCGCGGCTCGACGACGATCTGCCACGCGCCTTTAGCCAGGCCGAGCGTGAGCAGGAGGGCTTCCTGGTCGCGGTCGCGGAGTATCAGGCAGTCGTCGGCGCGGATGACCGCTTCGGGCTGCGCGCGCCCGCCAAGAGCGAGCTGGCGCTGGCCCCGCAAGGCTGGCTGCTGGATGTCGGGCCGCGGCTGGAAGGCACGCGCGACATTCGACTGCTGCTCAGCTTCCTCGATACGACCATCGAGCAGTTGCAGCAGACGCTCTCGCAGCGGGTGACGCGCGTCGTGCGCGACATCATCCTGGGCGAGGTGGTCAGCCATCTGGTCGAGCAACTGCGCCGCGCGCAGAGCATCATCGAAGGACTCAACGAGCGGCTGGTGACGGCGCGTTTCTTCGCGCGCAATACGCGCTTCGCCATGAAGCTCTCCGTGCGCCTGACACGTCACCCTGACATCCCCTTCGACCATGTGGCCGTGGCGACCGCGCTGCTGGAGCATGGCCACGCGATGCCAGCAGGCGTGCAGGCGCAATTGACGCAGGTCTTCGCCAGTTGGCTGGATGAGCAGATGCGCGGCCAGGCGCAGGCCTCGGTCGAGACGATTGTGGAGCAGCTTGACTATCGCCGCTGGGTGGACATCTCGCTGCTGCACAGCGACGACCTCGATCCGCGCGTGCGTCCGTGGGATAGCGCGGTTTCGGGCTACGGCAGCGGTGGCGAGCAGCGCGTGCCAGTCTACGTGCTGCTGCTGACGGCAGCAGCCATGCAGTTCGCCGTCTCGAATGCGCCACTGCGTCTGCTGATGCACGATGAAGCCTTCGCGCGCATGGATCAGCGCAACGCCGACCTGGTGATCCGCTTCGCGCAGCAGCTTGGCATGGGCCTGGTGATCGCCAGCCCGAACCTCGACCTCTTCACCGAGGGGGTCAAATACGCCACCGCCTACCGCCTGCGCCAGCTTCCCAACGGCCTGATCGCGCGTGAGGCGCTGCACCTGAAGGCGGTCAGCGACGAGGAAGACGTGGCCGAGTGAGGCGGCGCGATGGCGCAGGCAGCGATATGATGACGCGCAGAAGGGAACGCTGAGGATGGCGAGACGACGACTGCGCACAATGATGTTCTGCGTGTTGGTCGTCTGGGCGCTGGCCGGGTGCGCATTGGCGCATCCGTTCACGCCGCAGACTCGCACGCCGCAGACTCGCACGCAGGATGGCGGACTGCGCGTGACGGTGCAACTCGCATGTTCGGCTGACCAGGACTGTGCATTCACGAGCGCATTTGCTCAGACGATGAACGCGCTACGGCAGCGTGCGCGCGTTGGCCTTGGCGTGCCAGACGCCAGCGTGAAGCGACTCGACGGGACCCAGATCGAGATAGACCTGCCCGGGTACACGAACCAGCAGGTAGCGGTGGGCGCGCTCACGTCGCAAGGGCTGGTGCAATTCATTGATACGGACGGCGCCCCCGTCGCTGTGGGAACGAAGGTCGCCGCGAACCAGTATCCCGTCCTCTTTACTGGCGCGCAGCTTGACTCTGGCTCGATCAATGTGACCCTCGACCAGAACAATCAGCCCATCGTGACCTTCGAGTTCCAGGGGCCTACACGTGCGCAGTTCGCCGTCTACACGCGCAACAATGCGGGCGACTATCTGACCATCACGGTCGACAACGTCGTGATCGAGTCGGCGCAGATTCAGAGCGAGATTGATGGCCAGGGACAGATCAACGGATTCAAGAGGATGGCCGATGCGCAAGCGCTGGC